>CAJXRJ010000394.1 GCA_913058555.1 uncultured bacterium | reverse complement strand
TCGTGGGCTCGGAGATGTGTATAAGAGACAGATCGGGGGGAGCGGGGGGCCGCGACCCGAAGATCAGGTCGAGGCTGGATCCCTTGAGATGGTGCAGCCGATGGGGTCGACCCTTGGGGCAATGCCGGGCCGGGCGCCCGTGACCCCTGAGTCCGCCGCGGCCAGGCGCCGGGGGATCGAGCCCGAGTCGGCCCCTGTCGAGTGGACCGGGCCGCCGAACCGGGCCCGGGTTCGTTTGCTTGTCGAGCGCGACGGGGCGCCCCTGGCGGGCTGCCGAGTGACGCCCGAGCGTGCCGACTCGGCCCAGTTCGAGGGTCTCTTCCGCGACCATGGTGTGACCGACGCGAAGGGACTCGTTTCCATTATCGCGCCGCCGGGGAGGACGGTCCTCCTCGGCATCCAAGATCCTGAGGAGGCCCTCTCTATCTCTAGCGCGGTGACCTCTCCTTTTGCCCACACAGAGCGTTTCGTGCGGGTCGAGTTCCCGCGGAAGGAGTCCGGGCCCACGGTGACTATCCAGGTCGTGGATCGCCTGACCGGTGGGCCGTTGCCGAAGACGAGCGCTTCGTTTCACACGGGGTCGGGGCTTATTCGAGTGGCGACGGATCAGGAAGGGCGTCTTACGATGCCGCTGGAACGGGGCGACCGCGTCTGGTTCGAACGCGAGGGCTTTAGCGACTACACGCTCAACTTCAAGCGACCGAACGAAAACGGCGAGGTCACCGTGAAACTGACGCCCACGGCAACGATCCATGGGCGCGTCGATGGCGAGATCCCGTTGAATGCAACAGTCGAGGTCAGCTTCTGGGCGCCAACGGAGCACCCTGGAGAGCTTGATGGCGTGCGCGTCTCGGGAACTTCCAGGATTCGCCCGTCCTCGGCGGATGCCAGCGTCGGCTTTGATGGCTCTTGGGAGGTCAAGGACTTCCCTTTCCCCAATGGCGTCATCTTCTACTCGAAAGGCTCGGTCACGCTCAAAGGCGGTTCGAAGTCCCGCGTACTCGGTAACGGGCTCCAGATTCGACCCAGGGATCGACTTCACGTTCCCGACCCCATGGAGGGCGGTCAGCCATTGGAGATCAAGCTCCTGTATCGAGGCGGAGAGCCCGTCCTTGGACCGCTACGATTCTCGATCAGCAAGGTCGGCGAAAGCGGGGCTTCTCACGGACTGGAAGACCTTGGCCAGGGCCGATTTCGCATGTCGATCGCCGCCCTTGGCGAATGGAGCTACACGCTCGGCCATGGTGCAACAGGCAAGCTGAATCACAACGGAACCGGACCCGTCACGATCCTTCTCAAGGACGTTGGTTACGTGACGGCGCAGATGCCCAACTTCGCAGACGGTGACTTCCACGCAACCGTGGCCTGGGAGCCCACGAACGAGGCGCTTGCCTCCACGTCGATGCACCAGACCGTTTCCACTCAACTCGGGAAGACGATCCGGATAGACGGGATTCCCATGGGCGTCGATGGCCGTGTCGTCGTGCGCACTAAACAGGTCTCCCTCGTCGTCGATGAGTCGAGTTCAGCCGGGAAGGGCGCGAATCTAGAAGCGGAGTACCGTCTACTCGCCGAAGCCCCTGCCCGTGCTGGGGACCGTGATGTTAGGCCCATGCCGGCGGCGTCGAAGTAAGGCCCGCGGCCCCTTCCTCACGCTGCTTCCTGGTCCTGCTCGGCGTCGTTTCCGTCGGGGCTCCATTTCTCCAACGTCGCGCGCAGGCCGTCTGGGCGGAGCGGCTTGGCCAGGTAGTCGTCCATCCCAGCTTCGAGGCAGCGTTCACGGTCGCCATCCATGGCGTTGGCGGTGAGCGCGATGATAGGGACGCGGGCGGTGCCCTGCGCCTCTTCGCGGGCGCGGATGACAGCGGTGGCTTCGAAGCCATCCATCTCGGGCATCTGGCAGTCCATGAGGATGACGTCGTACGAGGCGGTCGCTGACTGCTCGATCGCTTCAACACCGTTGCTCGCGATGTGGGGCTTGATGCCCATGCGCTTGAGGGTCGCGCTCGCCACCCGTTGGTTCACGAGGTTGTCTTCCACGAGGAGAACGCGAACGTTCCGCAGGGGGAGCGAGGCAGTGCTCGATCCAGCCGCAGTGGCGTGGGGAGTGGCCGGCTGGCCCACGTCTGTCGCTTCGCTCGAGGGCGGACTCGCGTTGGTTTGGCCGGCGGCCCCCAGGAGTGAACTGGAGCGGATGGGTTTCGGGACCACCCGGATGCTCTTGTCGGCGCCTTTTCCCGTCCATTGTGGGAGCTGGGTGATGGGCACGAGCACGACAAGGGTCTGCGGCAGCTTTTCGCGGCGCGATTGGATCCAGGTTTTCTGCCCGTCTGGCTCGTCGCCAAGGAGGCTGGCGTCGACCACGCACGTACGCGGATTGATGTCTTCGCCCACAAGCTCCTCGGGGTCCCGGACGTCGCTCGCATCCGCCCCTGCCGTACGAAGGGTCTCCGTGATCATCCGACGACTGGCGTCGTTGGGCACGGCGACCAAGACCTCGCCTTCCAACTGAATGGGCTGCGCTTCGGCTTGCTCATCGGCGACACGAAGGGGGATTCTGATCGTGAACGTCGAGCCCTCACCGATGACGCTCGAGACGGTCAGTTCGCCGCCCATCAAGCGCACGAGGCTGGAGGAGATCGACAGGCCGAGGCCCGTGCCGCCGTACTTGCGGGTGGTCGACGCGTCGACCTGGCTGAACGACTCGAAGATGGCGGCCTGTCGGTCTTCCGGGATGCCGATCCCCGAGTCGCGCACGTGAATCTCCAATTCCTCGGACCCGCAGAGGTTCGCCCTCACTTCGATCTCGCCCTTGGACGTAAACTTCTCCGCGTTGGAGAGCAGGTTCAACGTCACCTGGCGCAATCGCGTCATATCGCCGATGAGCGTGGCCGGGACGTCCGCATCGACGAGTGCGACGAGCTCGATGCCCTTGTCGGCGCATTTCTGACCGAGCACGGCGCCGGCGTCTTCGAGCAGCTCGCGGAGGGAGAATGGCGCGGCTTCGAGGACGACTTTGCCGGCCTCGATCTTCGACACGTCAAGGATGTCATTGATCAGTCCCATGAGCTGGTCGCCGCAGGAACTGATCGTCTTGAGCATCGTCTGTTGCTCGGTGTCGATGGGTGTCGCGAGCATGAGGTCCGACATGCCGATGACCCCGTTCATGGGCGTGCGGATCTCGTGGCTCATGTTGGCGAGGAATTCGGACTTGGCGCGCAGGGCCGACTCGGCCTGCTCCTTGGCAACCACGAGATCTGACGTCCGGGCGGCCACCTCAAGCTCCAGTCCCTCGCGGTGACTCTTGAGCTCTGCGTCGCGCCTTGCGATCACATCCAGCATGTCGTTGAAGGTGTCGATGAGCTGCATGACCTCGGCGTCACCGTGGGCTTCCATGCGTAGCTCGTAGTCGCCCCATTCTGTGATCTTACGGGCCGTCTCCGAGAGCTTCATGATCGGCGAGACGATCGGGCTGCGGAGTCGCAAGCATGCGATGTACGCCATCGCAAGGGCCGCGAGGAGCGCCGCGCCAATGCTCTTGAGGTCCATCAGGGTCGCCTCGTGGATGCTCCGAAGGTCGGAGCGCAGGAAGAGCCAGCCCATGAGCTCTCCATCGGATTCCACCGCGCGCGTGACTTCGACGGACTCCTTCGCGATCACGACGGACTCATTCTTGCAGACGTGGGGGATGCGAAACTCGTTCAGGTCCCCCGGCTGATAGGCGGCGAAGATGCTGCCGGTCTTGTCGTAGAAGGCCGAACCCCGAAGGCTAGGGTCAACCGCGATCACGGCCAGGGCGGTGGCTGCGTACTCTGCGTCCAGGAACTCCAGAGCGGACGCATTGGAGAGGGCGATCGTGTCGGCTTGGACTTTGAGCTCTTCCACGAGGCGCTCGAGCGCGTGGTGGCGGTGGGCACGAATGATGAGCCCCCCCGCGACGGCAAGGGCCAACGTGCAGACCAGCATGGCGACCCGGGTGACCCGGGATCGCATGGTGCGGAAGGGCCGCACCAGGGACTGCAAGTCGAAGTCTGCGGGGAGTCTCATGACTTCTTCTTCGTCCTCCCGACGATCTCGGCAAGCTTCAGAAGCTGGGAGCTGATCCTGACCTTGGACGCCTTCAAGTGGCGAACGTGGATCTCAAATCGGATCCTCTTCCCCTTGACGGCGAATCCAATGCTGGCGCCCGTCGATTCGGTGCCGCCCTTGTCGGCCACGACGAGGGAGCCGGCCGCGTTGAGCTTCTTGATCGCAGCGGCGCGCTCCTTCTTTGGGAGTTCGCCGAGGATGGCCAGGTGGACCTCTTTGATATCGGCCGCGGCGGCGTAGCGCCGGATGATCACGGGATGCTTGCCGACTTTGCGGCCTTTGATGACCGCCTCGAGCTTCCTGCCGAAGGGGTCCTTGCCTACGACGGCGATGATGAGCGGGCTATCGTCCTTCTTGAATGTGCCCTTCGGCCACGAGGCGTAGCGCGCGAACTTGTAGACAAACGCAGCCTTCAGCTCGTATTCATGGGCTTCCGGTCCGGAGTCAGCCGCGAGGAATGGGGACCCCGGGTACGTGAGGAACAGGAATGACCACAGGCACAGGGCCAGCGCCAGGGCGGATCGGATCCGTCCTGCGGTGGGCCTTTGGCCTTCTACCTGCGGATTGAGGGTGGTCATTTACGGTCGTGGGGGGGCGTCGGCGCGACCCGTCAGAATTCGAAGCGCAGTCCGACGTAAGCGCCCGCTTGGGGGCCGTAGGCGTCCGCCGTGTTTCCGCCGCCAGTGATCTCTTTCTCGTCGTCGTGGAAGAGCCCCTGTCCCGCGACCGTGATGGTGACGCCGTCGGTCGGCTGCCACCCGAGGCGCACGTCTGCGCGGATCCACGGGTCGATCTCCGCCCCGCGGGTCGACGTGCGGCTGACGAAGTACGTGTTGGCGTCGAACTCCCAGTCCGCCGCGATGTTGTAGGAGAGCCCCACGTGGGCGATGTGTTTGGGCGTCGACGAGTCGAAGGTCCAGGGGATGACCTGACTTGGATCGTCGTAGGACTCGTCCACGTGCGTGTAGGTGTAGCTGCCCCGGGCGACGAGGTCGGGGGTCAGGGCGTATGTGGATGCGACCTCGATGCCAAAGGTCCTGAATTCGCCGACGCCCTTGAAGAAGAGCGGCATCTCCATCGTGCTCGCGCCCGTTGCGAAAGGCGTGCCGAAGATCGCGCCGCGGACGTTCTGGTAGTCGTTCAGGAACGTGCTGATATCGAGGCTCCCCTTTTCCGCGAGCTTCGTGCGCATGCCAGCTTCGAACGAGAGCACGGACTCTGACGTGTCGCTGTCGTCTGGGTTCAGGACCACTGAGGTGTCGAACCCCGAGCCCTGATCGGGGATGAACTGGTAGAAGACCCGCGCGCCTCGGTAGACCTCACTTGGGGTCTGGATGGCACGGGAAATGGAGCTCCAGAACGTGGTGTCTTCGCTGAGGAAGTAGGCCGCGCGCAGGCTGGGTTGGAACTCGAGCCCCGTGAAGGCGTTGTCCTCTAACTTGATGCCCGCTGTCAGCGTGGTCTTCTCGGTCAGCTGGATCTGGTTTTGGATGAACCCGCTGTAGTGCTGGTCGTGGCGATTCGCGTCCCACTGGATGAAGTCCGTGTCCTCGAAGTGCACGTCCGTGTGGCGTGCGGCGAGGCCCCAAACCAGCGTTTGGGATTCGGAGAGTGCGGACTCGTGCTGGTAGAAGACGTCGATTTGCGTCCGTTCTTGGATGGTCTGTTGGCTATCACCGTCGAGATAGGCAACGGACGCCTGAAGCGTGGAAAGCGATCCTGAATCGTGGTCCTTCGTCCACCGCCCGAGGAGGTTGGCCCCGGTGGCGGACTGGTCGGTGTTGAGGCCGGACGAGAAGGGCGGCGTCATGGAGGCGGTGTTGCGGCCGCGTGGGTTCTCCATGTCGAAGGCCCCCGCGGAGATCATGAGGGACTCGCCGTTATCAAGGTCGAAGTCGCCCCGGAGGCCAAACCGCGTCTGCTCGAAGCTGTCAGGGATGCCCGTGAGATTGGGAGCGAGGGAGCCGCGTTCGTTGCTCCGGGCGAAGGCCCGCAGGTAGCCCTTTTCCCCGAGACGTATGCCTCCGCGCAAGAGCACGTCCTGACGCTCCTCATCGCCGTAGATGAGCGTGAGTGACTCCCCTTGGTCGACTTCCGCGCTCTTGGTGATGATGTTGATCACGCCATTGACGGCGTTGGACCCCCACATCGTCCCCCCCGGGCCGCGGATGACCTCGATGCGCTCCACTTCTTCGATCGGCAGGTCCAGGGTCTCCCACTCGGTACCGGAGAAGAGTGTCGAGTAGACGGACCGGCCGTCGATGAGGACGAGGATCTTGTCCGCGTATTCCCAGGTGAATCCCCGTGCCGTCACGGTGTAGCGTCCCGACGAGAGCCGGGTGACACGGATGCCCGGGGCCATGCGCAGGGCATCGGGGATCGAGCGAATGCCGGATCGCCGGAGGTCCTCGGAGGTGATGACGTGAACGGCGGCGGCGGTGCGCTGGCGACGCTCGGCCTTGCGGGAGACAGTCGTCACTTGGACGTCGAGGCCCATCAGGTCCTCAAGCGAGAGTTCGGCAAGCCCGGACCCGCCAGTGGAGTCGCCGGCCGTGTCCTCTGGATCATCGGCGACGAGGTCGGCCCAGAATGCGGGCTCGGTGTCCCCTGTTCCGTCTGCCTCTGCACCGCTCCCCACGGGCCCCGAGTCGGCTCCCAGAGCCCTGCCCTCTTGGGCGTGGAGACCGCTGGACAGCCAGGGGCCAAGCGCTGCAACGATGCAGGCGAGGTGGAAAGACTTTCGCATGGGGAGAGGGCCTCTAAGGCCCGCGACGCCCTTGGGGATAGGGGCGACTCTCTCTCCTCGGCCATTGACGCCAGTCGAGGTAAAGGGAAACCCTTATGTGGGTGCACGTGACGGCGCGTCAGGTTCGCGCTTTGAGGCACACCCTCGCACCATGGGCGACCCGCCCCCTCTGATCGCGGAGTCGCCCGTTGTGCCCTGGGCCCGGCGAGCCGGCCCGGTATGGTCGGGCCGTGACCTTCCAGAGCCCCCTTCTTGCGTGCCTTCTGGGTGCCGCCTGTCTCTTATACACATCTCCGAGCCCACGAGACTAGGCATGATCTCGT
>CAJXRJ010000393.1 GCA_913058555.1 uncultured bacterium | reverse complement strand
CACACTGCATATCGTCGGCAGCGTCAGATGTGTATAAGAGACAGGTCCTAGTTCGGGAAGTTGGGGTCCACTTCCGCCCTGTTCCAGCTCGTCGGCTGGTGGCAACGGTTGCAGTCGAAGGTCCAGCCAAAGCTGAAGTGGTTCGGTACCGCCGCACGGGCCAAGTCGGCTTGGTGGCAGTCAGCGCATTCGATAGGTGTCGGCACGAATTGTCCCACCTCGGAGCCGGGGTGGCACTGGCGACAGGAGATGGCGGCGTGCACGCCCGTGAGGGGGAAGCGCGTTTGCTGATGCATCTCGAACATGCCGAACGGTCGCCAGTGGACCTCGGTGTGGCACTCGGTGCAGTCGTTTCCAAGTTGGCCTTGGTGCACGTCCTCGTGGCAGCCCGCGCAGCCTCGCTTGGTGAACACGTCCACGGGCCCGCGATCGTTGTGGCACCGCAAGCAAGCGGCTGCTTCGTGGGCACCATTGAGGCGGATTCCGGTTTCTGCTTCGTGGTCGAACTCGAAGTCTGCGACAAGGTCGTTCCAGTTGGAACCCTCGTGGCAGAGCGTGCAGTCCGCCGGGAATGAGTCGTGGGGGAGCACGGGGCCGAGGCCTTGCCACCAGCGATGTTGCCCCACGTCGATGGCGCCGGTGCTGACACAGGCCACGAGGACGAAGTACGCGCTGATCGCGACTATGAGGGGGTGCTTCTTGATCCAGTGAAACATGGCTATCAGAAGGTGCGCTGGAGGAAGAAGCCCAAGAACACTTGGTCTTCGAGGTCTTGGAATTGCGCTTCGGCCGAGAAGGAGGCCGAGAGCCCGCTGGCGCGATAGAACTCGTAGGAGCCACGCACGCGATGCTGGGTCTGGTCGTCGGTGTTGTCGCCGAAGCCGGTGATGTCGTTGAGCCGGATCTCGTACTGCGCTGTCCAGCTCCGTTTGGGGCCGTAGTGCCCGTAGCGCACGCGGCCGCCGACGAGGGACGAGAACTTTCCCGAGCTCGTGAAGCCCGCGACGTCGAGGCGCCCGCCGGGCATGAAGAAGTCGTAGAACTCGAGTCCGAGCTCGCCATCGCCGCCGGAGTCCTCTTCATCGAGCCAGGCCCCCGCCCGTCCAAAGGCCCGCAGGGCGCCGCGTCCATCTTGGGCGCCCCGGGGGCGCAGCCAGCGCCAGAGCGTGGCGCTCAGGCGATCGACACGGGCGTCGTCCAGCTGCTGCAAAGCGACCTGGGGGAAGTCGTTCCTGCGCAGCTCAGGGTAGGCCTGATGCCTGTACTCAAGGTCGACTCCCGTCCGATCGTTCAGGCGCTTGCGTGCGTCGAGGATCATGTACGTCAACTCGGGCCCTGAACTCTTGATGTTGTCGCCGACGCCGTAGAGGTCGATCCACATCGTCGAGTAGACGTTCCAGCCTTCGATAGGCGCGTACTGTAGCCGCGCGATCAGGAGATCCCGGTCCCGCGTGCCGTTGTGCCAGGTCTTCTGAAAGCCGGTGGTGACGGTCAATCGCTCGGTCTCGTCTTGGACCCACCGGTACCAGGCGCTGAGCTGGAAGTCCTCGAGGGACTGTTGGTCCTTGTCGGGTTCAGGCAGGAAACCAACCCCGACCCCATAGGAATTGCCGCTCTCGAGGCGCTTCCCGAACGACGCTCCGTCGAGGATGCCGAACTCGGGCATGCCGTCCTGGAGGAAGCGCCCGAATTGGATGCGAGTCGGGTCGTGGCGATGGCCACCCATCGTGTAGCTGAGGCGATCGAGGCGGAAGGTGCGATCGCTTTCGTTGGCCTCAAAGGGAATCTCCGCGCGACGGGCGTTCCACTCGCCGTCGAAGTGCAAGAGCCCACCCTTGCCGAAGGCGTTTTCCGCTTGGAAGCTGCCGCCGCCGCGCAGGAAGGAGTCGCTTCGCTCGTCCTCGGTGTCGTAGATGTGATCGAAGCTCAGGTAGGTGCGCCCGGAGTAGCTCGGCGGCCGGTTCCAGGTCTTGACCGCGCCCACTTCCGCGAGCAGGGGCATGTCGAACTCCCACTCATCGTCCTGGTTGGACCACTTGGTTTCCGGCTCGCCTTCGACCTTGTCCGGGCCTTTGCCGGGGATCGGAATGAGCTCCGGGGGAGGCTCGGGGTCTTCGAACCTCGAAGCCGGGACCGTGATCGTCGCGCGGATGCCGGGGCCCGGTCGAAACGCTGGGTCCTCGGGGCGTACGACGGCGCCCCGGCCTTCGAGTTCGATGACGGTGCCGAATTGCTGGGAGCCCCCGCGCTCACTAAAGATGACGCGGTCCCCGAGCTGGACCCCATCGCCCGTGCCGCGGTCGATCACGATGCCGGTTCCCGGGACCGTCGCGGTCACCCGCGCCGGGATGTCCTCGGTTGCCTGCGCCTTGACCTGGCCGAGTAGGGGACCCGCCACCAGGAGGCCGATGGCCGCCGTCGTGAGGAGCCGCCCCGCTCGAATGCCCATGCTACTTCGTTTCCCATTCATCGCCGCCGCCTGCGCCGCAGCGCCTTTTCGTGAACGCCGTGGCAGTCCACACAATCCATGGGGAGAGGCCGATACCGAATCGACTCCTCCGTTTCCGCCGCCGTGTGGCATCCCGCGCACTCGACTTTCTGGTGGGCCTCGTCCAGGGGGAACCTGGATTCGAGGTTGTGGTCAAAGCTCAGGATCCCGAAGCTCACTGGGCTCTCGTGACACTTGACGCAGGCCTTCTTGCGGGGAGTGTCGAACTGGTCACCGTGGGGGCTTTCGTGACAGCTCGCGCAGTCCGTGCCCTTGGCGCGTCCCCAGGTGCGGCCGGCTCCGTCCGGCCGGCGCAGGGGCTTGTGGCAAGACGTGCAGTCCGCCTGGGCATGGGCGCCGTCGAGACGCCAGCCGGTCCATTTGCCGTGGTCGAACCCGTGGGGTTGTTCCCGGAAGGACACCGGCGAGTGGCACCGCGCACAGTCCTCGCGGCCGTCCACCTTGGCGGGGAGGCCTTTGGCATCGAAGCGGCCCTCGTGGACGTCTCCGTGGCAGGTGTTGCAGCCTGTGACCTCGCCGTAGAGGGCGTGGATCACGCCGAACGTGCGCCCGTTGGCGTCGGGTTCGGCGCTGGGCGCATGGCAGGAGGTGCACTCCGCGCTCGCGTGGGAGCCTTCGAGCGCGTACGAGGTCCAGAATTCGTGGTCGAACTCGTTGGCGGGGGAGAAGGCACTCGGCCCATGGCAGAGCGCGCAGTCTCCGTGCTCGGGGGACTCCCCGTGGGCGCTGAGCTGCTCGTCGAAGAAGCCCGAATGGGCGTCCCCATGGCACTGGTCGCACTGGGACGAGACCCCGTGGAACTGACGCACTTCGAGATCGCCGAGCGTCAGGTTGCCGTGGCAGCTGGCGCAGTCGGCGTCTTCGTGGGCGCCCTCCAAGGGCAGGGCCGTTTGAGCGTGGGCGTCCGTGCCGAAAGCGTGGGGGGTGAAGTGCGTGGGGGCGTGGCAGACGAGGCAGCCCTTGTCATTGACGGCGCCCCCTGGCAGGTCACCGATCGTGCCGAAGGCGAGGCCCGCGAACTGGCCGGCGTGGGGGTCCTGGTGGCATGAGATGCACTGCTCGGCCTCGCGGCCTGGATAGCGCTCTCCATAAGGGACGCCCGGTGTGTGGCATGCGGCGCAGTCGAGCTCGGCGTGGGGCAAGGCAAGTGCGAAGCCGGACGCGGCGTGCTCCGTGGCGGTCATGGCTTCAGCGTCCTCGGCGAAGCTCGTGTGGCTCGGCCCGTGGCAGCCAGTGCAGAGTGCGTTGGCCTTCAGACCCGAAAGTGAGGCGGCGAGCGCGACGCCCTGGGACGTGGCGGCACCAGTGACGAAGCTCTCCTGGTGGGGCTGGTCGTGGCAGGCGGCGCAGCTTCGCGCAGCGGGGCGAGCAGCCGCCGGGCCGCGCAGGACCTCCAGTGAGTGACTCGAGTCCTCCCCGTGACACTCCCGGCAATCGAGGCTTGCGTGGCCGCCTGTGAGCGGCAGGAAGCTCGCGTGCCCCGTGAACATGTGTTCGTCGAATCCACTCTGCGTGTGGCAGACGGAACAGGTCTTGGAGAGCTGGCCTTCGTGCACGTCCTCGTGGCAGCTCGCACAGCTTTGGCTGAGGCCGATGTAGCGGTGCGCGCCCTCGGGGACGATCTCCGCGTCGACGTGCTCGTGGCATGCGCTGCACTCGGCGTCGAGGTGCTTGCCGCCCATTTCAAAGCCAACCGCCGAGTGATTGAAGGCCAATCGATCTTCGATGCCCGCGCGGGCGAAGCTGATGTTGTTGACGGACTGGAAGGTGGTGCCGTGGTGTTCTGCGTGGCACGTGGCACAGCCGGCGGCGGCCACTTCACCGAGAATGCCGTGGAGGCCAATGTGGCCGTCGATGTGGGCCTGGATCGTCTCGTGGCACTCGAGGCAGGCGGAGCTCATGGAGGTCGTCCAGCCGCCGTGGCACAGGGAGCAGCTGTCGGCTTCCGCTAGGCTCTCGACCCGTGCGTGGGCCGCGTGGATCTCACCGGGGGCCGTGCGACCAAAGTCGACGACGGCCACGGAAAGGACGGCGAGGAGTGAGACCACGCCGATGAGTGTCTTTGGAGTGGGCCCCTTCATCGCGGCGCTTGGGTCAAAGTGAAGCTCTCGGGCCCGGGGGAATCGAATAGTTGGCCATAGAAGAGGGCGTGGCCGATGTGCATGAGCGCGAGGGCGACCATGAGCGCGGCGACCCAGCGGTGGGCATAGCGCCACGTGCCGAGGATGGCCCGCACGTCTTCGAGGTGTGCAGCGTGGGTGGCGGTGCGGTGGGCCCGCCGGGCGAGGTCGAGGACACCCGCGATCTGCGCCGGGCTGAGCCCCTGGCGCTTGCCGCTTGCGCGGAGCTCGGAGACGGCGACACGGAGGTCGCGGCTCCCTGACATGGCGCCCGCGACGCGTCCGCGGAACGTAGAGGACCACTGACGCTCTTCCACCAGGCGAGCGATGCGGGCCCGTGCCTCGGCGCCAAAGGCGTGGTGCTGGGCGTCCCAGTCGCCGGACAGCGTGGCGAGTTGCCCTTTGACCTCGTCGATTTCCAGCTCGCGTCCGTTGGCGGCCCGCGGCACCCAGGCGTAGAGGTAGCGCCCAATGGCGCCGGTGATCAGCAGGACGAGCAGCGCCCACATGGCGTGGCTACCGACCGTGTTCCGCGGGGCCATGGCCGCATGGAGCATGGCGAGCAAGAACGCCAGGATGCCAGTGGCGACGTGGCTCGTCATCCAGCCGCGGAGCGAACCGATGGGGTAGCCGCTGAAGCGCGCCGCGAACCTGGGAGCCCGCCGCACGAGATAGAGCAGGTTGACCGCGACGAGGCCAATGGCGGCGATGCCGAGGAGCAGGCCGGTGCCGCGGCCCGGGCGCAGGGTCTCGTGCTTTGGATGGGCCGGGCGCTCGAAGCGCTCGAGGCCGTAGTAGTCGATGTTGTAGGCGGCGAAGGCCAGCACCAACATCGTCAGGATGAGCGCCGCCCCAAGGGCTTTGACGAGCCCTGTCCCCTGTTCAAGGACCGGGTCCGCGGACTTCCGGAGCTCAGGGTCAAAGGAGACACCCGAGGACTCGAGCACCTCAAGGGGCGCGATGCCGCCGGCGAGGATGAACACATCATCGGCGGAGACCCGCTCGGCGCGGCCGTCGGGCCACGCGAGGTCGATGGTCTTGCCGTGGACGGCGGTGGCGGTGGACTCCATGGCCAAGCGCAGCCGGCCCTGGCTGAGGGCCTCGTTCAGGCGCCGCTCGTTGACGGCTTTGATCCGGAAGAAGGCTGCGCGGCGGTAGGAGAGCACGACCTCGGTGCCTTCCTGTTCCGCGAGGGCCACGGCGGCTTCGACGGCGCTGTCGCCTCCACCGATGACGACGGCCTTACGCGCCGCGTAGGAGCGTGCGTCCAGCAGGCTGTAGGAAACGTGGGGCTGGTCTTCCCCTGGAATGCCGAGCTTGCGTGGGGCCCCGCGCCTGCCGAGGGCCAAGCACACGTTCCGGGCGGCGATTTCGCCCTTGTCCGTGCGCACGGTGAATCTGCCGTCAACGCCAGTGTCGACCCCGAGGAAGGTCTGGCCCCCGTGGATGGCGAGCTGCTGCTCTTCGGCGATGCCGTGCCAGAGGCTCACGAGCTCCTCTTTCGTGTAGCTCGTTTGCCGGAAGCGCCCGTAAAGGGGCATGTCGATGGGCTGGGAGGTGACGAGCTTGCGGCGTGGGTACCGGGCGACGGTGCCGCCGGGCCGCTCTTCTTGATCGATCGTGACGTAGGTGAGGCCCCGGCGCTTGGCCTCGAGGGACGCCGCGAGCCCCGCTGGACCGGCTCCGACGATGCAAAGGTCGTAGGCCTCGGGGTCTTTCCCGGCGTCGCCGTTGAGACGTGTGGCGACTTCCGACGCCACCGCCACTCCGTGGTCGATGGCTGTCTTGATGAGCGCGTGGGCCGTGACCTCTCCGGCCAGGAAGAGTCCTGGTGTGCCGACCGCCTCGAGTTCCGCGGTGAGGGCCGGGATGTCGCGGCGCTCGTCGGTGTCAGAAAGCGTCACCGTAATGGCATCCACAGGGCATTCCCGCTCGCAGGCTCCCGCGCCGATGCACCGGGCGCCGCGGACCACCGCGGCCTGGCCGTGCACGAGCTCCAGCACCCCTTCTTCCGGGCAAGCCGCCACGCAGGTCCCGCAGCCAAGGCACCGGGAGAGGTCCACGACCGGGTGCTGCAGCTCCGCTTTCGCGGCTCCCTGCTCCCGGGCCACCTCCCGCCGCTCCACGGTCCCACGCATCTTTGCGAGGTCCATGCGCCGCTGGAGGGCCACCAAGAAGGCAAGCACCAGGACCCCCGAGAGCCCTGCGAGTACGAACCAACTCACCCGCGGCCTCCTTCTTCATGAAGAAAGCACGCGGCGTAGCGGTGGGGAACGGGCGCCGAAGCCATCGGGTCGCCATCGACCAGATCCCCGGAAACCTTGATTCGGGCAGGGTGAGTCCGCCGGACCGGGCCCCGCGGTCAGGTCTTCTACCCAGGATGGGCGGCGACGTCAGTGGAAGGAACGGTGGGCGAGCCGGGGGCTGACTCCGGCTCATGGGGGGGAGCGGCCAGCCTTAGTCTGGCGACGCAACGGTGGGGCTGTCTCTTATACACATCTCCGAGCCCACGAGACTAGGCATGATCTCG
>CAJXRJ010000392.1 GCA_913058555.1 uncultured bacterium | reverse complement strand
CGTCCACAAGGCGCGCGCCGCTCGTGACCTGAAAGCTCGTGGACTCCTCATCCAGGCCCTCGAGCAGCTTCGGCGCACGGGCCCGCTCACCCGCGCGCTGGGATTCAATCTCGAGCCGAATGATGCGCGGCAGCGCCGGCCGCGGCCCCACGGCCGGCATGCCTGGCGCGGGCTCGTTCCATTGCGTGAGCTCTGGGTCCGGGCGGCCTCGGCCCCATGCGTCCCACGACCGGGCGGCGGTGCGCAGGCCGTCGGTGAGCGACCAGCCCCCGTCCGCGTTGTCGCGCTCCATGTCGATGACCGTCGTCTGGGTCGCCATCAAGGGACGGAACCAAAGCACGCCGCGGGCCACCTCGCGGGCGGCCTCGAGGTTCGGACGCCCCCGTGTGTCAAACGCGCTGGCCTCCGTCAGAACCCGCGGGGTTCCGGCCGTGTGCAGCCGCTCTTGGCGCAGCAGGACGCCGGTGTATCTGTCGGCGCCTTCGGTACCCTCAGGCAAGATGCTGTAGAGCACCTCGATGATGGCCGAGCCTTCCACGTCCCGGGCACCGCCCGAACCCAAGGCCATGGCCTCACGGGTCAGGCCGGCCGCAGCGAGCAGCTCGTCCTCTTCGAGTGTCTCGGGGACCTCACGCCCCTGGAGGCGCCCCCCCAAGGTGAGGTTCTGGCTGCGCTGGCGCTCCATGACCTCCGCCCGCATCATCCGTGCCCGCTCCGCGAGGGAGCGGCGCGCCATGGCGCTGACCTCGGCCGCGGACGCATCGCGCACGAAGGCGACGCGGGGCCACATGCGCTCGGGCACCCCATCACGGTCGATATCGAAGGAGAACCAGTCCACCACGAGGTCCCCCTCCGCGGTGGCGTGCAGCTGGCGAAGGTCGTCTACCAGGAAGCCGAGGGCCGCCGAGCTGACCTCGCGCGCGTCGCGTGTGGCTTCCCCCTGGGTCCAAAGCCGGATCGCGCTTCCGGTGACCGAGACGAGGGACGTCATCACGATGGCCGCAAGGCCCGTGGCGACGATGAGCTCGGCCAGGGTCACGCCGCTGGTGCAGCGCAAGGAGGATCCTTGGGGTCTCATCGCTTCACGCTCCTGAGCACGCGGCTCGGCGCCTGATAACCGACGCCCAAGTGAATGAGGCGCGGTGTCTCTTTCCAGCCGTGGCTCAGTCCGAACTCAGGGTCGAAAGCCCCGACGCCGTAGCGTGCAAACACGCGCCACTCGACCCGGTCCGCCTGCGCGCCTATGGGAACCATCTCCCCCTCGCGCGTGCCGTCCTCCATGAGCGTCAGGCCCGGCGTGGTTTCAGGATCAGCATCCCACGGGGCATCGCCGATGCGCTGGAGCACCACGACCTCCGCCCCGCCGAAATTCGATTCCTGGGCGTCCCAGGTGGAGCCGGTCCAGAAGGCGCCGGGCTGCTCCACCATGAATCCGAAGTAGCCAAGCTCGGGACCGTCGAAGCGCGGCGCATAACGATCCCAATAGCGCGCGGGGAACACGATCACCGATGTACCGGCCGCGTGGCTGGCGGGCGCCGTGCCGTAACGTCCACGGAAGGCTCCGTAGCCTTCCCCGTCCTGGTCGCCGGCGTCCTCAGAGGTGCGCGGCATGGCAAGGGAGCCCGCAAAGATGCGGCTGTAGTGAATGAGCTCGCCGTCGATCAGGACCGTCCCTTCCATCGGGAAATCCACCGTCGACACTAGCGGAATCAAACCGTCGCTGGGCCCGATGTCCCCGGCCAAGGTCGAGACCTGCCAGTCCTCCATCCAGAACACGGACTCCGACGGCGAATGGGGCTGGGGCCGGGTCCCTAGCAGCCCGCGGCCGTTGGCGCTGACCGTGAAACGACCATCGGACGAAGAGACGGAGGAGTAACCGAGGATCTCTTCGCCAATGCGCAGGAGTCCGCCGGACTGGGGCAGCTGGCCCGTGATCGGCGCCGGCTGGGCCTGGGTCCCGTCGGCGGCGCGCACGGCGTTCGGCTGGACCGTGAAGGTCGTTCCGGACTCCGAGAGCGGGCCGGTCATGAGCATCGGCGACCCGCCGGTATGGGAAGCCGGCGCCGTGCCGTTCAGGTTCTGGAAGGCTGTAGCCCCGCCGAAGATGACTTCGTCCACGGTCGCTGGCGGCACGCCAAAGTCGACGAGACCTCCGGCACCCGTGCCGATGGCGGCACCGGACACGGCGCGGGGGAGCTCACCGCTGGGGAACTTCACGATGCGTCCGAGGAAGCGCGGGTCCGTGATCTGTCCGCCGTTGTTTGTGCCGCCGGGACCGGGGCCCGTTGGGGCGAGGACGGGCGCTTGGAAAGCGACATAGCCGGTCCCGGCCACGAAGAACCCCGTCTGGGGCACGTTGACCGTCTGCCCGGGCACCGCCAACAGTTGCCCGTCGTTCGGCGAGGCGTAGTCATGCACGACGCGCTCGGGCGCGGGGTAATGCGCCCGGTGAACGGTGACGGGGAAGCCAAGGGCGGTCGGCGAACCGTCGACAACGAAGACCGGATCCAGGGCGCCGGGACGCCCGCGTTCAAAGTCGAAGTCCGAGGTGCGAATAGGCACAACTGGGAGGATCGGTGAGCCCGCCGGGTGCGAGGCCGAACGCGTCCCCAGTACTCCGCGGAAGTGCAGCACGCTCTCCACAGCCCGCGTCAGCGGGAAGTCGACGTTGAGGTCCTGGCCACGCATGGGATCCCAGTCGGACCCCGAGCGCGCCACGGCCTTCGACGCAAGGAGCGCAGAGGGCGCGGGCCGCGCGAGCTGCGAATCGTCGCCCAACCCAGGAAGAGAGTCTGGGTCCAGGAAGGCGCCACCCGGCGTCGTGGATCCGGGGCCACCGCCAGGATTCCCCCCTGGCGTGCCGCCGGGTCCGCCACCGGGTCCCGTGGGAGACGTCGCGTCGCGCCCGTTGGTGCCGGCGTGCAGAACGTTCTGGACGGTTAGCAGGGTTCCCGTATCGCTGCGGACGAGCTGGCCCGCCGCGGTGTCGATGAAATCGTAGCGCACCCATTCCGTGCTCGCCGGATCGTCCATGCGGGTGATCTGGGCGAACTGCGAAAGTCCGTTGCCGGGCAAGCTGAAGTTGAGCTGGGTCGCCCCCCGCGCGTTGAGCGAGATCGGCGTGAGAAACGCCGACGCCGGGAGGATCTCGTTGCCGGGGATGGCGGGCGCGCCTCGCTGGGCGAAGAGAATCTGCCAGTCGAAGACGAAGGACTTCGCGACCAAGTCGTCGCCTTGCCCGGTTCCACCCGGTGCGTTCCCGTTGTCGAACTGCACGCCACGCTCGACGATGTTCAATTGGTTGCCGGTGTAGCCCGAGTAACGGACGATCTCGGCGCCCCCGATCGGGACGGTGACACCCACGTTGTCCACGCTTCCCAGGCGCGGCCCGGTGAGCAGGGCGTACCCGCCATCGGGGTGGAACGCCTGCATGACTTCGCTGCCGGTGGGATCCGCATCCGGACCGTCGGCGAGTCGAATCTCGAGGGCCCCGAGCTGCTCCGGGGTCCAACCACGTCCAAGCTGGATCGAGAACTGCCCGTTCTGGATCTGGATCGGGACGAGGGAGTTGTCGTTGTTCTGGGCGATGACTCGCCCCACCCGGAAGGGGCCGAGCTCGCCCCCGAGGGCGCTGCCGCCGGAGGGCACGCCCGAAGTCAACGGCAGACTGTATCCGTAGTGATGGACCGCGGTCCCCGGTGGGTACACGCCGGTGACGCCGGCGGCTGCGATGGGAACGGGTGCCGCCGTATCCGAGCCTTCCACGTCAAAGCGCACGCGGGCAAGGCGTCCCCCAAAGCCGGCGTTCGGGCCGGTTTCGCCATGGCGCACGGTGAAGGACGTGGGCCCAGACACCTCGGCCTCGATGAGCTCCGAGCCGATGCGCAGGACGCAGG
The DNA here is from genome assembly GCA_913058555.1 of uncultured bacterium. Lineage (GTDB taxonomy): Bacteria > Planctomycetota > UBA1135 > UBA1135 > Saltatorellus. The sequence goes on along the minus strand of CAJXRJ010000392.1, from coordinate 3,264 downwards.
CCGGCGGGAATCCCTCGGTGGATTCGACGATGAGGGCCCCTCCACCCGAGCCTGCGCCGGAAGTGAGGCGCGTCAGCCCGAGCTTCTGTACGCCGCTCCGGCTGCCGTTCACGAGCATGTCCATCTGGTCGGGCCGGGTGCCGCGCACGTCGATGGACACGTGGCTCCAAACACCCGTGGGAAGCCCCGGCGCCCCTTGGCCCGGCGAGATGGGGAAACGCACCTCCGAGATCTCCTGGAAGGCCGTGTCGCGGTGGTCCCCCATGCCGTCGAAGACCCGCAGCACGAGGTTGCCGCCGGACATTCCGCAGACCACACGGTCGGCGTCGGGCGACTGGCCGCCAAGGGAAACGAGGGTTCCGTCTCCGGCGGTCTCCGGCCGGACCCACATGGACGCCGACATGGGCTGCGCCACGCTAGCGGTGGGGTCGGCCCAGCGCACCGCGCCATCGTCGGCCGCGCGCACGACGGCCTGATCCGGAAGGAAACGCCCCTCGAGGGAACGGCTCTCCTGATTGAAGTGCAGGATCCGGCCGTTGGTGCGGGAATTCGGCTGGACGAAGATCGGCTCGAGCTGACAGAAGTCCTGGTCCGACTGGGACGCAAAGATGCGCTCGGCCTGCACGGGGTTCCCGTCGGCATCGATCACCGGCTCGCTGATCCCGGGGATGTAGGCCGATCCACGCAAGGTCCCCAGGTGCGGGATGGCCCGCGACGGCGGGTGGACGCCTGAGTCGTACCGCCCCGTGGCGTTGGGACCCGTCGTCCAATAGGGCGCATTCCGGGACAGGCGCAGCGAGCGCTCAAAGTCCTCTTGGCGCGTGAAGATCTGCAGCAGCTCTGACCGCTGGGGCGTGATCAGCTCCGTCCGTACCTCGACGCCGCGGGTGCGCTCCACGCCGCTCTTAGCGTGGACCGAAGCGCGCAGCTCGAGTTCGAACAACCCGTCCGAGGTGAAGCACAGCGGCATCGTGCTGAACGCAAGGCGCGCATCGTTGGCGTTCAACGCGTTGAAATAGAGCGCCACCGCGTCGCGGGCGTCGTCGAGCACCGCCCCGTCGCCGGTAAAGGCCGCCGCCTGGTCTCCGCTGCCCGGCAGGGCATCGATACCACCGGCAGGCAAGACCACGCGCTGCACAAAATCCTCGAAGCCGGTGAAGGGCCGGCTCTCGATGATGAGTCCGGCGAGCTCGGCCGCTTCGCCGGCGTCGATACGGTGGTTCTGACCTTGAAGCCCCAGGTTGTCGAAGAGCGCCACCAGGACTTCGCGGGGCGCGCTGTTGACGTTCACTGGCCGGCGCACGAGCACCGAGACCTCGCTCTCGAGCACCTGATAGTCGAACTCCACCGGTCGATCGAGGACCAACCGGCCCCCGGACTGGCTCTGGGTGATCACCCGGAGCTCGTCGTTGCCGTCGCCTGAGATTTTGACCGTCGAACCGACGGGGAACCAGCGCCCATGATCCACGACCATCGCAAAGGACTCTCCGCCCTGCAGGGGCACCCGCAGCCTTGCGCCGCGCTGCCAAAGTGGGCCCGCGGCCGAGGTCGTGCGGGTCGTCCTTCGGAGGGTCATCAGCTCGGCGTCGGAGAAACCGCCCGACATCGAAAACGCCTCGCAGGCACGAATTTCCTCGACCGTGTCCATCGCCTGCGGCTCGCCGTTGACGGAGAGCGTGCGCCAGATCGCGGGGGCATAGACGCGCTGGTCGAACATGAACGCGCCGACGCCGTGCTGCGTCGGGGGCGACGGCCCGGTGGTCGTCCATTTGCCATCCTCCGACTGCGACGCGCCGATTCCCCTTTCGGCGACGCCAATGGCACGCTCGTCCCCGAGGGCCCCCAGGCTGATCAACTCGCCGTTGATGGAAACCACCGATCCCGGCGGGAATCGATCGGGCCCGCTGACGCGGATCTCATCGTCGCCTCCGGACATGGGCCGGCTCAGGCGAGCGACCCGTCCAAGCAGGTTGCCGAGCACCTGGGGCGGCGCCGAACCGAGGTCGATGCGCCCGGAAAGGTCGCTCGCCTCGACGTCCCACGCCACGCCATTGGGGTCGTGGGGGTCCACAAAGTCCTCGGGCAGGTCGATCTCGACATCAAGCTCGTCGAGGGCGTCGAAGTACGGCGTCGCGTCCAGGGAAGGGTGGGTCCCCTGCAGCTCCATACGGGCGTGCCGCGCCGCTCCCTCAAGGGCCAGCCGAAGCTGCGCGTCGTCCGCCGCGTAGTGGCTTGCCGCGTCCGCGTTCCGTGCCGTGGCAAGGAACGGAGCGCTCAGCGCGAAGAGCGCCAAGAGCACGAAGAGAACCGCCAAGAGGACGAAGCCCCGCCGTTGCCCTTGGGCTCCGGGGCGCAGGTCTTGCTCTCGAGATCCGATTTGAGCGAGCTTCATTCCACTGTCCCCACGCGTAAGACCTCGAGGGACTCCGTTGTCCCATCGTCGTATTCCAACGTGACCGTCACCGGCCCCCCGTGGGCCACGGGGTCGAGCCGGCCCCCCTCGTCGAAGCGCACTTCAAAAGGGTCCTTGCCAGCGAAGCCCGCGCTCGAAGGAAGGCGTATGACGTCCGACGTACGCGCCACCGCGAGCACGACTTCGTCCACGCGGCCGGGGAACAGTGAGCGGCCGCCGCCCACCTTGAAAGCCGTGCCCATGGTCCAGAGTTCGCGGGTTTCCGCTCGCTCCGCGACGGGCACCCCGTTCGCCAGGGCCACGAGGCGGCGCTGGTCGTAACGCACCTCGACCTCCACCCAGCGCTCCGGCTCGATCACCCCGGGCGTCGTACGCACCTGCACTTTTTCGCCCGGCCGGGCCCGACCGAGTTCGTCCACTCGCCGAGTGACGGCGGTGATTTCGACCGAACCATCTCTGAGCAGGTTCAGCTCAAGGACACCGCCGAGATCGAGAATCTGCGCCTCGGAGATCGTCGAGACCCGAACGGCAAAGACCAGTCGAAAGCCCCGTCGCAGGTCGAAGATCGGATCGTCAGAGATGTCGAATGCGACGACCGCTCCGCGCCCGCCGAGCTCCATGTCCAGCGCCCGGCCGATGAAGCCGTCGCGGGTCAGGGGCGACCCAGGGAACTCCCGGGCCTCACCGTCCGCGCCGTTGGCCCCCTTGAGGGCGTCCGACTCGAAGCTCCAAGTCCCTGCCACCACGTACCCCTCCGATTCGATCGTGCTGTCCTGGGGCGAGAACCTCACCCGCGAAGGCGCCCGGTGGGCCACGGCGTCGTTGCGGGCTTGGCGCAGGATGTTCGCCAC
>CAJXRJ010000391.1 GCA_913058555.1 uncultured bacterium | reverse complement strand
GACGGGGACCATGAAAGAGCCGCCGCGGGCCTGATACTCGGCCTGCTGGGACATGATCTCGTCCTTGAAGTTCCAGGGCAGGATGAGGAGCAGGTCGGGCTGGTCCTCAAGGATGCGGGTGGGGCTCACGATGGGGATGTGGTTGCCCGGCATGTGGCGCCCTTGCTTGTGGACGTTTCTGTCGGCGACCCACGAGAGTTCCTCTCGTCCAAGCCCCGCGTACTCCAGCATGATCGCGCCCTTAGCGGCGGCGCCGTAGCCCGCCACGGTCTTGCCAGAATCGATCGCTTCACGCACCAGGCGCTGGAGGCCGTCGCGCACAGCGGCGACCTGGTCTCCGAACGACTGGTAGTAGCCGATCTCGTTCATGCCGGCCGCTTCTTCTTCGGCGAGGAGCGCCTTGACGGACTCTTCGGGCGCAAACGTCTTCGACGCGAAGAGGCGCAGGGAACCGCCGTGGATCGACAGCCGCTCCACGCGATTGAGGCTGAGGCCACCCCGCTCGAAGAGAGCGTTAAGCGCCGTGACCGAGAAGTAGCAGAGATGCTCGTGGTAGATGGTGTCGAACTCGGTGTGTTCGATGAGGTCGCGGAGGTACGGCACTTCAATGACGGCGACGCCGTCGTCCTTGAGTAGCGCATGGATGCCGCGAACGAAGCCGTTCGTGTCCGCCACGTGGGCGAGCACGTTGTTGCCGTGCAGAACGCTGGCCTGGACGCCTTCGGCGGCGAGTTCCTTCGCGAGCTCCTCGGTGAAGAACGCGTGGCGCGTCGCGATTCCCTTATCTCGGGCAGCCTCGACGGGCCCCTTGGCCGGGTCGATGCCCTGGACCGGGATGCCCTTGGCGGCGTAGTGCTGCAAGAGGTAGCCGTCGTTGCTCGCGAGCTCGATGGCGAGGTCGCCTTCACCGAGCTTCAGCTCGTCGATGCGTGCGTCCACGTTCTCTTTCGAGTGGGCGATGAGCGCGTCGGAGAACGACGAGTAATAGGGGTAGTCGTCGGCGAAGAGGACTTCGGGGGCGACTGTGTGCCGGATCTGCACGAGGGAGCACGTGTGGCAGAACGCGGTTTCCAGTGGGAAGCGCGGGTCCTCTTGGCCGACTTGCTCTGCGCTGCGAAGGCCGTCCGACAGCGGCATGTTGCCGAGGTCGAGGAAGGTCTCGAAGTCGGGCGAACCGCATGAACGGCAGCCGGTGATCTCAGTCACGCTGGATCCGTCGGTGAGGGCGCTCACGCGGCACCTCGCTCGGACATGCGCAGGTCCGTGGACAGGCGACCGCTCTCGATCAGGCTACGCACGTGGCGGATCCGCAGGTACCGCCCGCTCTCGAACTCCTCGAGGGTCAGGCCGTGGTTCTTGTACGCGGCGTAGAGCTCTTCGACGCCCTTGCGCACCGTCCATTCGCACTCAAAGCCGAGCACGCGGGTGATGCGGTCGCAGTCGACGCGATAGCAGCGCTTGTCTGGGCCCGCGCCCTCTGCGATCTCGATCTTGCTGTTCGGCACGACGTCCGCGACGATGCGGGCCACGTCGATCATCTGGTAGTTCTCCTTCGTGGCGCCGATGTTGAAGGCCTGGGCGTGGACCTTCTCACGGGGCGCTTCGAGGATCGTGAGGAACGCGCGGGAGATGTCGAGGATGTGCACAAGCGGGCGCCAGGGCGTGCCGTCGCTCTTGAGGAGCACCTCGCCTGTGGTGAACGCGTAACCCGTGAGGTTGTTCACCACGAGGTCGCCGCGAAGGCGCGGGGAAACGCCATAGGCGGTGGCGTTGCGCAGGAACGTAGGCGAGAACGTGTCATCCGCCATGGGCGTGACGTCCCGTTCCACGAACACCTTTGACTCGCCGTAGGGCGTGACCGGGTTGAACTTGCCGGTCTCGTCGATCGGAGCGTCGCCGGCTGCGCCGTACAGGCTGCACGACGAAGAGTGGAGGAAGCGGGGGACGCCGGCTGCTTTGGCGGCCTGGGCCAGGAGGACAGAGGCCTCGTGGTTGATGTCGTAGGTGCCCCGTGGGTTCAGGTCGCCGAGGGGATCGTTCGAGATCCCGGCGAGGTGAATGACGGCGTCGAAGCCCCTGAGGTGGTCGGGCTCTACGTCGCGGATATCCACTTGGAGCGTGGGGATATCGAGGGCGGGGTCTTCGAAGTCGCAGCCCCGGAACAGCCCGTTGTCCATTCCGGTGACATCGTGGCCGGCGGCTTGGAAGAGGGGGACCAGGACGGAGCCGATGTAGCCTTCGTGGCCGGTGACGAGAACTTTCATCTGATGTTGCGGGGGCTTGGAATGGGGCGCGAGAAGAGGCCGGTCGATGCGTGGATCCTGGTGGATTCGGCGAGCTGGAGCAGAGCCTCAGCTCCAGCTGTTCCAGGGGGCGTCGCCTTTCGCCCAGAGGTCTTCCAGGATCTTCCGGTGGCGCAGGGTGTCCATGCACTGCCAGAAGCCTTCGTGCTTGTAGGCCATCAGCTGGCCTTCGCGGGCGAGGGTCTCCATGGGCGCTTTCTCCCACATGATCTCGTCGCCGGAGACGTAGTCGAGGCATTCGGGCTCGAGCACGAAGAAGGCGCCGTTGATCCAGCCTTCACCGAGCTGGGGCTTCTCCGTGAAGCTGACGACCTGCTCGCCCTCCATTTCAAGTAGCCCAAAGCGAGCGGGGGGACGCACGGCTGTGACCGTGGCCAGCTTCCCGTGGGACTTGTGGAACGCCACGAGCTTGTCGATGTCGATGTCCGCGACGCCGTCGCCCCAGGTCAGCATGAAGGTCTCGTTGCCGAGGTATTCCTTGAGGCGCTTGACGCGGCCGCCGGTTCCCGTGTGTTGGCCCGTATCGATGAGCTGAACGCGCCAGTCCTCGATGTCCTCCGGCGTCTCGTGCTCCACGACCCCCGTTTGCGTGTGGACGGTGAGGTTCGCGCTCAGGGGCGCGTAGTTGAGCATCCACTCCTTGATCACCTCACCCTTGTACCCAAGGGCGATGACGAAGTCCTTGAAGCCCTGGGACGCATAGCCCTTCATGATGTGCCAGAGGATCGGCTTTCCACCGACCTCAACCATGGGCTTGGGCTTGATGATGGTCTCCTCGGAGAGGCGGGAGCCCACCCCTCCAGCGAGGATGGCGACTTTCATAGGACGATTGGCGTTAGGCAGAGATTGAGATTGGCCCGATCTGCGAGAGGGATCGGGCGCGGTCGATGGGGCGCAAGAGCAGCTCGTGGGACTATCGGCGAATCTCGGTCTCCTACCTGAACCGAATTGAGCCAGCTAAGAGCTCTATAATGGCATTGTGGCAGCGCCCATTCATGCCGATGACTGCTGAGCCGCCCGCCTCCCGGCTGACCTGCCCCCACCTGATGGCCGATATTCTCGACCTCCCTTTTGACCAGTACCAACGCTATGAGTTGGTGCATGCTCTCCTCGAAAGCGTCCGCCAGCCCGGCGAGACGTTCCACGTCCTTGATGTGGGGGGGCGCACGGCGCTTCTTAGGGACTTCCTAGGGGCCGATCGTGTGGACCTCGTCGATGTCGACCCGTCGGGCGTAAGCGAACTCGTACTTGGGAGTGGCGCGAGGCTGCCATTCCGCGACAACAGCGTCGATGTCGTGGCCGCCTTCGACACCCTCGAGCACGTTCCTCCCGACCTCCGCGAGGCCTTCGTGGCCGAGTGCGGCCGGGTGGCTCGCCGCTACGTGATGCTGGCGGGTCCCTATGACAGTCCACGGGTGGCGGAGGCCGAGGAAATCCTGCTCGACTTCCTCAAAGAGCGCCTCGACTGGGAGCACCGCTACCTTGCTGAGCACCGCGAGAACGGGCTGCCCGATGCGGGCGCCACCACGCGGGGCCTCGAAGCCGCCGGCGCCGAAGTGTGCAAATTTGGCCATGGCGCCTTGGACCGCTGGCTCCTGCTCATGTCCCTGGAGCTCTACGTGGAGCACGAGCCGCTCCTTCGCGGGCTAGCCCCTCGAATCTACCGGCTCTACAACGAACACCTCTTCCAGAGCGATCACGGGGACGACGTCTATCGTCACGCGATCGTCGGCGTCTTCGACGGCGCGCCGGTTCCGAGCCTCGATCATGTGCTCAAGCCCGCCGGTAGCGCGCCGCCCGAGCTGACCAAGTACCTCACGACGGTGGGGCACGAGCTGCTTCGGTACGACTCCGTGCGCGATTCGTTCCAGCCGGAGATGGACCGGCTGCACGCGGTCGTGCGGTCCCTTGAGAAGGACCTTGAGGAGCACGTCAGCGCGATGGCGGCCCTCAACGCCGACCTCACCGAGAGCAAAAAGACGATCGCCACCCTCGATCAGGACCGGGTGGAGTGCAAGAAGACGATCGCGGCGCTCCGCGAGGAGGCTGAGCGGGAGCGCGCCGCTTCCCAAGCGGTGGTCTCTGACAAGGAAGAGCGCCTCGGTGCCGTCAGCGCCGACCTCGAAGGTCACCGCGCTACGGTTGCAGAGCTCCACGCGATGCGGAGCGCCGAGCTCGAGGAACTGGAGCGACGGGGTGCGCGCATCGACGAGCTGGGGGAAGAGCTCCATCGAATCGAATCGCTGCGCCACGATGCACACCTACGAATGGTCGATGCCCTGCAACGGGTGGAGAGCTCCGAGCAGGAAAAGGCAGCGCTAGGCCAGACCCAATCGCGCCTCCGCACGGACATCTCCGCCGCCCTGGCCGACGCGGAGACGGAGGATCAGCGCCGAGCCATTCTGGACGGACAGAATCTGTCCATTGAGCAAGAACTTGGCCTCCTCATCGCCATGCGCGACCGTCGCTTGCAAGAGCGCGACGAAGCCAGGGAAGCACTCGCCGACGTCCGGGCTCAACTCGCCGAGACCATGGACCAAAACGGCGCCCTCCAACACCAGTTGGAATCCCGCTGGGTCCGAATCGGTCAAGCCCTGCGGCTAGTTCGCAGCGACCCGCGCACGTAACCCAACCCCTGGGCCATCACTCGTCAGATTCCTGACGGTCCTTGCCGGACAGCTCGACGCTCCACTTGGTGGGGAGGAAGAGCAGGCCGTGCTGCATGTGGTTGGCGTCGAGGACTTCGAAGATCGCGGCGTGTTCACGGTGATCGATGGGCGTGGGCGCGGCCTTGTCGTGGTCGTAGACGAACACGGTCAGGTAGTAGGCGCCCTGGAGAAGCGGGAGCGACTCGAAGGCCATCTCGACAAATCCCTTCTCGCCCTTCTTCACCGATTCGATCTCGATGGGCTGGCGGCGCCAAAGGTGGTTGGAGCCGTTGATGTAGGTTCCGTCCGATCGGTACACGCCAAGGCCAAAGACGGGCCCGCGGCAGTCTTCGAGGGCTTCGAAGTGCACACGCACCCGGAATGGCGAGCCGGGCTCGAAGACGTGCGTCGCCTCGCTCTTGGGTCCGAAGAGCTCCACGTCACCCGTGCGGATCTCGCCCGAGCCCCAGCGGGGGTAGGCGTCCACCGTGCGGTTGATCGCAGAGAGCTTCTCGTTGCCGCGGGTGTGGGCGCGCTTGAGGTATTCGTCGGCGACGTCCTCGGCCGTGCCTTGCTCGAGGACACGACCCTCGTGCATCAGGACCACGTGCTTGCACATGGATTTGATGGATCCCATGTCGTGGGACACGAAGAGGGTGGTCTTACCCTGTTCTTGGAACTCGTTGAGGCGATTGATGCACTTCCCTTTGAAGTGCTCGTCGCCCACGGAGAGCGCCTCGTCGATGATCAGGATGTCGGGATCGACCGTCGTCGCGACGGAGAACCCGAGGCGCACGTGCATGCCGGAGCTGTACGTCTTGACCGGGCGATCGATGAATTCCGCGAGCTCGGAGAACTCGATGATCTTCTGGAAGCGTTCCTCGGTTTCCTCTTCGGTCATGCCGAGGATGGCGCAGTTCAGGCGGATGTTCTCGCGGCCCGAGAACTCGGGATGGAAGCCCGCGCCCAGCTCGAGCAACGAGGCGATCCGGCCGTTGGTCTCGACCTCTCCGACGGTGGGTCTCGTGATGCCCGTGAGGAGCTTCAAGAGCGTGCTCTTGCCCGCGCCATTCTCGCCAATGATGCCGACCGTGGCACCTTGGGGGATGTCGAGGTAGACGTCCCGCACCGCCCAGAACTCCCGGCCCCGCGGTTTGCCGGGCAGGATCAAGTCCCAAAGCCTATGGGAGGGCTTGTCGTACATGCGGTACGCCTTGCCGGCCCCGCGGGCGACGATGGCTGAGCCGCCGAGGGAACCCGACGCAGAGCTGTGGCTGTCCTTCTTGGTTTCGTACATCAGATCTCAGAGGAGGTCAGCGAAGCGATCGCGTTGGCTGTCGAAGAACTTGGCGCCGAGGCCGAAGGTCACGACGGCGGCTGCGGCGAACTTCGCGAGCGTGACGAGCGGCGGCATCGCGTCCTTGACGAGGACTCCCCGGTACATGTCGAGCAGCCAGTGCATCGGGTTCACTTCGAGCATCCACCCGTAGGGCAGGCCCCCGTTGGTGAAGGCCTCCGCGGGGTAGAAGATCGGCGTGATGAACATCCAGACCATCGTCGCCACGCCAATGACGTGGAACATGTCGCGCCAGTACAGGTTGAACGTGCTCAGGAAGTAGCCGAGCCCGGCCGTGAAGATCGCCTGGAGGGAGAGCAGAACCGGCAGCCACAGGAGCGCCCACCCGAGCTGGACGCCGGGGTTTCCGGTCGCGGCCATGCGCGCGAGGAGCACGGGGTCCTCCGAGGGAAAGGACTGCGCGTAGAGCAGCGCCAGGAGCACGATCGGAATCGCGATCATCATGTTCACTAGCGCTGAGACCGTCACGTAGGCGGGCAGGATCTCAGTGGGGAACTTGAGCTTGCTGATGAGGTTCGCGTTGTCGACGAGGATGTTCGTCGTGCGCGAGAGGGACTCAGCGAAGGCGCTCCAGGCGACGATGCCCACGAGCATGAGCATGACCACTTCCTGGGCACCCTGATCGGGATTCCAGGTCGTCTTCAGCACGATCTGGAACACGAACAAGTACACCGCCAGGTTCATGACGGGGTATACGACCGACCAGAAGAACCCAAGGCTGGATCCGACATAGCGCGCCTTGAGGTCGCGTACGACGAAGTCCCGCAGGAGGCTGCGGCTTTCGAACAGGCTACGTGTGAGGCGGATCACTGTCTCTTATACACATCTGACGCTGCCGACGATATGCAGTGTG
>CAJXRJ010000390.1 GCA_913058555.1 uncultured bacterium | reverse complement strand
GGCGTCCGATGGACGACATTCTGAATAGCCGACTTGTTCAACGGCCTGCTAGGGGGCGTCACGAAAGAGCTCCGCGAGGTCCATTCGCAGGGAGTCGGCGAGGGACTCCGCGTCCCCAGGGGCCAATCGGGGCCTCTCGACGGGGCACCAACCCAGCACCTCCACGAGCAGCGTGTCTCGATCCTCGAGTCCTAGACCCAGGCGCCGCAGGCGTGGGGCCACGTCGGTTTCGAGGAAGCGTTGCAGGCGACGCTCCAGGTCCAGGGCCAGGGGCAGATCCTCCGAGACCAGCTCGCTGGCCTGGACGGCCGCCCACGGATGAAGGGCGGTGAGGACGCCGAAATGGGAAGCGGCCCCGAGGCGGTAGCCGCTGGCGAATTCGTCTCCCGGTACAAAGACGGCGAGGTCTTCGAATCTCGAGAGGGCATCCAAAGTGTCCTCGTCGGCTCTGGGTAGGAGCACCGCTGTCAGGTCCGGCCACGGGACGATTGCCGTGGAATGCAGCGGCCCCGTTCCCCGAAGATCCAAGACGGCCGCCCGCTCCTGGTCCCGGCCAGGGCGTAAGGCCACAAGGTCGGCACCGGATCCGGTGGCTTGGCTTTGGGTTGGGTCGCCGCTTGACCCTACGTCTTGGATCTCGAGCACGCCGAGGGACTCAGGGAGCGCCATGGGATACGCAAGCAAGCCATCCGTGCACGCCATGATGCCCGTGAGCCCCCAGTCCGCGGCCGCTTCAAGGAAGGGGCCCACGTCCTTGGGGGCGCAGGTGGCCAGCATGTCGTCCAGGGAAAGCCAAGGCCCATCGCAGGGGTGCTCGCTCATCGCCGTCGCCCTGGCAGCAGGTTCCCGGGTTCGATTTCGTCTGGATCCAGGGAACCCATGGGGCGGCGATAGGTCGGATCGACGGTGAAGCGAAGGGTGGCGGAGTAGCCGCCTTCGACCGCTTCGAAGTCGGTCTGCCGAAGCTCCGCGGGCATGTACCCAGGGGACTTCAGGATCAGTGAAAACGGCGCCCCCGCTGGCAATCGATCGGTGATCAGCAGTGCGCCCGCTTCATCCCGTTCCGTGGGCGCGAAGAGCCGCGAAACCACGCGCTCGGCGCCTTGAATCTGAATGGCGAGCGTCGCATCGATGCTCTTGATGGGGTGGCTTTGCCCGCCGCTGACGTACACCCGCAAGGATCGGCGATCTTCCGTGTCCTGGACCTCGACCCCGCCGGCTCGTAAAAGCCCATCGCTAGAGGAGACGCGTATGGGCTGGCGGTGCGGAGTGCTTTCTTCAAGGCCCGAAGGTTTGGCCTCGAGCCAGAACTCCCCCGGCGGGACGTTGTTGAATCGATAGCTTCCGATGGCCATTCCGTCGACGACCTTCCATTTGACGTGCGCGCTGTAGTCCCGCCACGCGGGAAGGGGCGGCTCCACGGCGCGAAGCTTCATCTCCACGCCACGGCGGAATGACTTGGATTGGCTGGTCACGCGGCCCTCGATCGCCCCAGGCCAGGCAATGGGCTCCTGGCGAACGGCGGCATTCCGCCGGGCCTGGAAGACGTTCCAGTCAGCGAAAAAGCGCGCCGCGATGGGTATCGGAAACCTCGTTTCGAAGTCCTTGCGAACCTTGTCGGGGTCGAGCTCCACGATCTTATGCATGGGGATCACGAGGGGACGGTCCCAGACAGCTGGTAGCATCCTCGGTTTCCTGAATCCCACGAAGAACGAGGACTCGGTGCGCGCTTGCATCGCGAGTGCGCGCTGGTCGGAGGGCAGGTGAGCCTTGGGGGCGTTCCAGTCCGACATGCCCTCGATTTCGCTCTCCGGGCGCAGCCCCTGGGTGGGGCTCAGGTGCCTGACATTGCCGTTCAGCATTCGCCGGAGCTCGTTGTTGCTCAGCAAGCGAAGCTCTAGCAGGTGGGTGGCGCTACCGTCCGGTGAGCCCAAATCGCAGCGCTGTCCCCGAGCGTCATGAATGGCGTCAACCGCGCCCAGGAATCGGGCTTCGTAGGTGCCCTGGCCTGTGGGGCCGAACAGGGCGCGCACCTCGCTGGCGTTCGGCGGTAGGCCCATCAGCTGAAGGGGCACGAGGCGGGAACTCTCGATTATCCACTCATCGGGCTGGTTCCTAGCCGTACCGATGGAGACGGAATACCGAGGGCGCAGGGCGGACAGCAGGGCCTGGTCGCGAATGCCTACAAACGCTTGGTACGGCTCGGCTTCCTTTGGGTTCGGGAAAACCGGTGCGCCAAGTCCCTCCACTACCCGTACCTCGCCCAATCCGCTGGCCACATAGTCGTTCGAACGCACGCGGCCCTCCGCGTCCGAGGTGACCGTGGACTCGACGCCGTTGCGATCGATCACCTGGAGGGTCACGAAGGGAGCAGGCTCGCTGCGGTGCCCGTCGATGACCAGCGCACGGAGCGGCGCAAGCTGCAGTCGATCTGCCGTGGGCAGTGCCGCCACTCGAACGTCCTGTGGGAGCGCCCCACGCGACGCCACATCATCGGGCATCACGAGGCCGATGCCCCCGGTGCCCCCGGGTCCCGGTGCGAGGGTTGATGGAACTGGCAGGGACGGGTCGAGTCCGAGGGAGTCGTGGGGAGTGCGAGTCAGCCAATAGACCCCCGCCCCCGTCAGCAGGAGGGCGATAGCAAGGAGCGAGCGAGTCATGGTGGATCATCCTACGGCTGCTGCGCCGCTGGGTGATGGGGAGCTTCACCGGAGCGGCGCGTCTCCCCTTGCGGCCGTAGCGAGGGGATTGCGACCGTGACCTACTGCGCTGGATCGACGGGGGAGTCCGGCTCCGGATCGTTGTCCTCGGTCCTGAGGATAGACGAGGCGGACAGGAGACCGTCGCGCTCCGCGGCGGCCCAAGGGGTCCAGCCGCCCTCCATCTCGGCCGCGGCGTCGGCGCCCGCGGCGAGCAGGAGCCGGATGGTCGCCAGCCCCTTGGTCTCATCCCCAAAGCGCGCCATGCCCGCAACGGCGCTGTGCAGGGGCGTGAGACGGGCGCCGTTCTCCGAGCGTGCGCTGGGCTCGGCCCCGGCCTCCAGGAGGAACATGGCGGCGTCCACGTGGCCGCGGTAGGCAGCGCGGTGCAGGGGGAAGAAGCCCGCGGGCCCCGGGGACTCAAACGCCAAGGGATCCTCCGTCAGTGCGGCGCGCACGCCGTTGGGGAGGCCCATGGCGGCGGCTTCATGGACATCGAGGTCCAGGCCGTTCTGCCGGGCGCGCATGATCGCTTCGGCGGCTCCGGGGAGCTCGCGCTCGTAGGCCTCGAGGGCGAGGGAGCCTCCGCGCTTCGAGGGGGCGTGGGCGAGGGCCGGATTATCGGAGAGGATCTCCACGCAACGGGCCTCGTCGCCGAACCGAACGGCCGCCTGAAGGGCGTCGAGGGCGGAGGCCGGAGCTGGGCTCGATTCTCTGGCCTGGGACCCGGGAGAGGGCTCAGGAAGGGGGCCCGCTTCTGTCGGGACAGAGCTCATCTCTTCTGGCATGGGAAGGTCCATTGGGGCCGAGGGTAGCCCGGGGCGTCGTCGGATCCGAGTCCTTTGTGCGGGCCGTACCGAAGGCGGTCAAACGAACGCGGACACGGGGAGCCCCGACGCCCGGAGGGCCTGGGCAACTTTCGCGAGCTCCTTGGGGTCGAGGGCGGAGAGGCGATCGGCCCCGGGTTGATGGGAGGGGCGGGCCAGGCCGTAGAGCAGGACTCCCTGGAGATCGGCCCCCGCCGCGTTCGCGTTCACGAGGATCGACTTCACGTGCTCCACGGCGGCCTCGCTTGGGCCGCGGCCGTCGATCGCGAGCGCCATGGATTGAATCCAGGTGGGGGCGGCTGCGGCCGCGGTCTTCAGATTCTCGAGGACGCGGTCGCGGACAAAAGGCGCGCCGTTCATGAACTCCGCATCGACCGGGGTGCACACATCGAGCTTGAACCAGAGTTTGCCGCCGTGGCCCCCGAAAGCCCCCAAGGCCGCGAGGACCTCGGGCCTGTGGACGCGGCTGCCATTGGTGATGATGACCAGGTCGCAGGTGTCCGTGAGCCCGTGGCGCGCGCGGGCCCCGGCGACAGCGTCGATGGCCTCGGCGAGCACCGGCGACAGCGTCGGTTCGCCATCTCCTGCGATAGAAATGTCCCGCACCGCGGCCGCACCCCGGGGCCCGTCCTCGGTGTCCCATCTTCCGGTGCGTGCTTCCAGCAGGACCTCGTCGAGCTCTTCGGAGAGCTTCTCGATGTCCACAGGGCCGGGGGTCCCGCGTACGAGTCCGTCCACCTCGCAATAGGCGCAGGCCCAGTTGCATTCCCGCCCGGGGTTGAGGTTGATGCCTACGCTCAGGCCGCCGGCCCGTCTCGACAAGACCGGGTACACGAGGTCGCGTTCGTGGCGCTTCCGGTCGTGATCGGCGGGGGAGAGTGAGGGGCCGTTTGGCCCGCATTGGTTTCCGCTGTGATCTCCTCCGGGATCTCTGCCGCGGTCTCCGCTGGGGCCGCTGTCGTTGCCGATGGGAGTCATGGGTGCACCGATACGTGGAGGCCGGTCCGAGCTCGAACGTCGTCGCCGAGGCGCTCCAGCCAGGCGGGCTCGAGCCGTCCCAGCCGATGGGCCGCGGGTTGTTCGGAGGGTCGTGCGAGCCCATACAGGAGCACCCCGGCGAGGGGGACTTCAGCCTGGACCTGAGCCTCGAGGAACGCGATGTACGCTTCGACCTCTCCGGGGCTCGGCGGGTTTCCGTCGAGCTTAAACATGCAGGTTTGGACTTTCGTGGGGCAGGCCTTGGCAGCGATCCTCAGGCGATCCGCTAGCCCCTCGTCCGTACCCTTGGTCCCGTTGATTTCCGCCCGCGCTTCCGGTCCGATGCGGTCGATCTTGAACCAGACCTCGCCAGCTGCCTCCGACATGGTCACGAGCCCAGCGGCGACTTCGGGCCGGTGCACCTGGGAGCCATTGGTGATGAGCACCGTCCGCAGATCCCTCCGAACGGGCTCGGGGAGCGTGCTCCTGACGCGCAGGATACGGTCCACAATGCGGTCAAACCCCGCGGCGGTCGTCGGCTCGCCGTTCCCTGAGAGCGCGATATCGTTCAGACGCCTGGACCCCTCGGGTACGTGGTCCGTCATCCAGCGATCGGTCTGCACGAGGGTCAGGAACTCCCGGAGCTCGACCTCGAGGAGGTCCTCGTCAATGGGCGGTGCGGCCCCCCGCACGAGGCCGGGGACCTGGCAGTACACGCAGGCCCAGTTGCACGCGTTGTTGGGGTTCAGGTTGATCCCAATGGAGACCCCTTTCGCGCGTCGGGACACGACGGGATACACATAGGTGAGCCCCGCCGCGTCCCTGGAGTGGTCGGCGGTTGTGAGCGGCTTGGGCGCAGCGCCCTCGGGCGGGGTGGAATCTGAGGCGGGCACGGGAGGGTCAGGATAGTACGCTCGGGCCATGTCCCAAGAACCCGAATACCTACTCGGAACGAATGACTCCGAACTCGCGCGGCTGGAGTTCCAGCACTCGGTCTGGCGCGACCTGACCGAGGGCGCCCTCGACCGGGCCGGGCTGGGTCCTGGGGCCAAGGTCTTGGACTTGGGATGCGGACCTGGGTTTGTCTCCCAGGACATAGCGAGTCGCCTGGGGCCCTCGGGGCATCTGACTTGCCTCGATGAGTCGCCAGTGTGGCACCGGGTGCTTTCGGGAGTGGATTGGCCGTGCCCGGTGGAGCGCATCGAGAAGCGAATCGAGGATGCGGCGCTGCCGGAGGCCGAGTACGACCTGGTGTTCAGCCGCTGGGTGTTTAGCTTCCTCAGCGATGTGGATGCGGCGGCGGCCAAGGTCTTCCGATCACTGAAGCCCGGGGGGCGGGTCGTGATCCAGGACTACAACCACGAGGGGATCTCGGTCTTCCCCCGCAGCGCTGGCTTTGAGAGCGTCGTGCGGTGCACCCGGGAGTTCTACAGGGACTACGGCGGCGACGCCTGGGTCGCCGCGGCCTTGCCCGGGGCCCTGCGCAGGGCGGGGTTCACCGAATTGGAAGTCCAGCCCAACGTCAAGGCCGGCGGCCCCGGCTCGGGGGTGTTCCAGTGGGCCGACGTGTTCTTCCCGGTCTTCTCCGGAGTGTTCCTGTCACGTGGCCTCATGACGAGAGAAGAGCGCCTCCAGTTCCTCGATGAGTGGGAGGCACTCAAGGAGAATCCGGACGCGCTCTTCTTCTCGCCGATTGTCTGCGATGTGATCGCGGTCAAGCCGGGCTAGCGTGAGCGGGTCCATTGAGGCCCCGCCCGCGCCAGCGGGTCAATCGAGAAACGGGTAGCGCCAGTCCGTGGGCGGCACGAAGGTCTCCTTGATGGTGCGCGGGCTAACCCAGCGCAGGAGGTTCAGGATGGAGCCTGCCTTGTCGTTGGTACCGGACGCGCGGGAGCCACCGAAGGGCTGCTGGCCGACGACGGCGCCGGTGGGCTTGTCGTTGACGTAGAAGTTGCCCGCGGCGAAACGCAGGGCCTTCGTGGCTTCACGCACGGCTTGGCGGTCATCCGCGAAGATGGCGCCGGTGAGGGCGTAGGGCGACGTCGTCGCGCAAAGCTCGAGAGTCTCCTGGATCCGTGCGTCGTCGTAGACGTAGATGCCGAGGAGCGGGCCGAAGAACTCAGTACGCATGAGGTCGTGCTTCGGATCCTGGACGACGGCGACGGTGGGCTGGATGAAGTAGCCCTCCGAGTCGTCACAGTCGCCGCCGGCGACCACTTCAACGTTCGGCTCCGACTTGGCGCGATCAATGGCATCCTTGAGCTTCGTGTAGGAGTTCTTGTCGATGACGGCACCGATGAAGTTGGAGAAGTCAGAGACGTCTCCCATCTTCATCTCGGAGAGGATCGACTGGAGCTCCTGGAGAACGTCTGGCCAGAGGCTCTTCGGGACGTAAGCGCGGCTCGCCGCCGAGCACTTCTGTCCCTGGTACTCGAAGGCGCCACGGGCCAAGGCCACGGCCACTTCCCGGGCCCAGTTGCGGCGCAGGTAAAGGCGGCTGCCGTTCAGCACCAGTGGTGTGCTGCCGTTCTGGCTTACCAGGGGGCTGTGTTGCAGATCATGGAGCCAATCGTCCGGCTTGCCGGGCAGCAGGGAGACCAGTTCCGGCGGCGGGCTGGTGCCCCACAGCTGCTGTCTCTTATACACATCTGACGCTGCCGACGATATGCAG
>CAJXRJ010000389.1 GCA_913058555.1 uncultured bacterium | reverse complement strand
TACACACTGCATATCGTCGGCAGCGTCAGATGTGTATAAGAGACAGGGCCTGGTCCACCTGAATCTCGGAGAGCTGACCCGCTTCCGCGAGACGCTTGTTCCGCGTGCTCAGTCGCAGGAGGCTCTCGAAGTTGAGCGTCTCGTTCTTCAGCTGGTCGAGGGACTGCTGTACCCGGTACACACGCTCCGAAACGTTGACCGCGTAGGTCCTGCGGAAACGCTCGTAGGCCCGCACGGCGTACACGAGGTTGCGCTCGGTTTGCCTGAGGGGCTCCAGCGTGATGAACTGCCCGCTCCCCCGCAGGAGAGGCTGTGTGATGCTGAGGCCAAGATCCGTCACGGCGTCCCAACCGTCGCCGGTGGAGACGAATCGGAACAGGTCCGAGCCGATCGACCCGAGGATCGTCGCGCCGGACCCGAGGACCCGCGTCATCGAAGCGCCGAAGCCGGTGCGTGCCTGGACGAAATCTCCGCCGGCATCCCCCGAGACAGAGGCGTTGCCGTCGGCGTTGTAGCGATAGCCAAAGCGCCATTCCTCCTCCGCGAGATTCAGCGCGGAGACGTAGAGCGATTCCTTCTGACGCTGAACCTCTTCGCTGTTCTCGGAGGCGACGGTCAGGGCGGTGATCACGTCCAGGGGCCCGATGGACCGAAGCCCGCCGGCGACCACCTGGTCGCGGGTCGTCAAGAGCTCCAGCTCGGCGCCAGACTCTCGCCCGAAGGCCTCCGTGTTCGCGGGCAATGCGAATGGCCCGTCGTCCTGGAACAGGCGCTGGCGACGCTCATCGATGAGGGCGTAAGCGTCCGCGTCAGCGCGATCCCGAAGCTCGGCTGGGGAGAAGCACGCTGCCAGGGAACAGAGCGAAGCCGCCGCGATCCAAGTGACGGGTCGCTGCGATCGTTTCGCATTTGCGGACGTGTGGCCCAGGGGCCGCCGCGGGAGGTGATAGGAGGAAATTGGGGATTGCACGCTGCTTGGATCCCCCCTGGGTGTGGGCCAGGGGGAGAGCACGGGGGTGAGCCCAGGGGGGAAGACTCTGAAAGAGACGCCGGGGAATCGCGGTCGAAACATCGATTCGATCCGGCCGAGGCGGCAGGCCTCGGGACACGAACCCGGCATGAGCCGGGGATCATGACTAGTGTCCCTTCCTTCACCAGCATTTCGACTCCTAATCCGATTCGGATCCGAACCACTGGAAGCCCTTACGCGGCACTCACAGGAGCGTCCATTTCCGAGGCCTCGAGAGCCCCCTATCTGCGCTTGGGAATCCGGGCGAGCATCCGCTCATGGGCAGGCCGTGTCGGAACGAACCAGCGCTTCCTGGCCCGCGCATAGCCTTCCTGCTTGAGTGGCACCAACACCGTACCTGCACTGAACGAAACGCCCTTGGTCGAGGGAGTCTTCGTGGGCCCAGCAAGGGCGGCGGTCGTCCCTCCTTCGGTGCCGGTACGCGCTTCGGGGCTCGGGGCAGGCATTGCGGGGCAAACGCACACGAGCGAGCCGTCCGTCCGGCGCGCTTCGAGAAGACCATCGCTTTCGAAGATCTCCACGTCCGTCAGCACCGCCGCGGCGGGTTCAACAAGCGCGAGGGTCTCCCCTGGGAGGATGAGCCCCTCACGCATGCGGTCCATGAGTTCAAGGGGGCCACAGGCCGGCTTCTCTGCCTCGGGGCTCCAGCCCAGGGTCCCGTGGATCCCGCGGCGCCAGCCATAGCCCGTGGTGCTCGAGTCGCCTGTTTCCGTGTCCCATTCAGCCACCCAGGTGCGGGCGCCGTCCGGCCGAAACTCGCGCCATACAAGGCGCCGCTCGGTGCCGATGATCTCCTCGGAGTGGTGCACTCGAATGCCATCTGAGAGGAAGGTGACCTCCCGCTCGTGCAGCCGCCGCCCCGGGTTGTCGACCCGCCGGAGCGCCATCACTCCCCTCTGCGCCCCCAGCGGCGGCGCTCCGTCGTTGCTGATGATGGGCAGGCCATGCATCGCAAAGTACTCCGCACGCACGACGGGCCCCGCGGGCTGGGCGCTTTGGGGCCCCGGCAAAAGGTCGGGACCAGCTTCCCCGTTCGCGAGGATGAGCACGCAGGCAAGGAGCAGATCGAGCATGGATCGGGTATCGACCAGGCCCCTGGAATTCTTTACCCGCCGGGGCGGGGCCGAGCGCTGGCCCCACCACAGGTAGCGCCTGGCTCTCTTGGGGCCCTACTTCTGCGCCCAGTCGGGCAGCCCTTGGGAGACGCCGAGGCGGTCCGCCGCCCAGAGCTGGAACACCAAAGTGATGAGGCCCACCATGAGGAGATTGAGCCAGATCCCCGCCTTGGCCATCACTGGCACGGGGATGCGCCGGGTGGCGAACACCACGGCGTTGGGCGGCGTCGCCACGGGCATCATGAACGCCGCGGACGCCGCGAGGGTCGCGGGGAGCATCACGGTCATGGGATCGACGCCGGCCGCGACGGCGGCGGACGCCATCACGGGCAGGAGCACGGCGGTGGTCGCGGTGTTCGATGTGATCTCCGTGAGCAGGCTCACCAGGAGAGCCACCGCCCCCACGACGACCCAAACCGGCCGACCCTCGAGCCAAGGTGCCAGGTAGGAGCCCACGAGAGCATCGAGGCCTGAGACCTTGAACCCATGGGCCAGGCAGAACCCGCCGCCCAGCAGTAGGAGCACTTCCCAAGGGAGCTTGGAGGCGGTGCGCCAGTCCATCAAGAACCGATCTGAGCCGCCGCTCGTGCGGCCGGGCCCCGGGCGTGTCGCTGCCCGCCCGACACCGGAGGGAATGACAAACATCAGGATCGCCATGAAGATCGCCACCGTGGCGTCACTGATGTCGTTCTTGTGGGACGCATACCAAGCGGGGTCCTGGGCAGCCTCACCGAGCAGCAACCTCGACCAACCCGGGACCAACCAGCCCCCCAGTCGGACGTCGGCACGGAAGACCCAGAGGACAGCCGTGGTCCCGAACACCCACGCCATGCGCCGTTCCGGAGTCGACATGCTCCCAAGCGCCCGTCGCTCGGCACGGACCGCTTCGCCAGCGCCGTCTTTTCCGACGGGCTCCGGAAAGCGGTAGATCACCCGGGTCAGGAGAAGCCAAGCCAACGGCACGAACAGGATGACGAGGGGGGCGAACGCCAGGAACCAGTCCCCGAACGTGAGCTTTGGGCCCTCCGGGAACCGCGCGCTGAACTGGCCCAGAAACTCCTGGTTGGGCGCTGTACCCACGGGCGTCCCCATGCCCCCCACCGAAGCGGAGTACGCGACCCCAAGCAGCAGGCACCAAGCGAACCGCGGGTCCGGTCCCCCAGTGCTTTCAGCGCTCGACCCCGCGCGGCCGTCCTCGCGATCCTCTTCGTCCGAACGGGAGAGCACGGCCCCCACGATCGGCAGCATCAGGAGCGTCGTGGCGGTGTTGTTGATCCACATAGACAGGAACGCCGACGCCGCCATGAAGCCGAGCACCAGTCGCCGGCGCGACGACCCAACGGTGGCCACAACCCCCAAGGCAATCCGCTTATGCACTCCCCAACGCTCGAGCCCGAGGGCGACCACGAACGCGCCGAGGAAGAGCAGCACAAGGTCGCGCAGGTAAATCGGGCCCACCTCTTTCGCCGGCAGGACCCCGAGGATCGGGAAGAGCGCTGCCGGAAGGAGCGAGGCCGCGCCCACGGGAATCGCCACCGTCAACCAGAGCGTAGCCGTGAGCGCCGCGGTGGCAGCGACCTTGCGCTGCATCGGGTCTAGCCCGAGGCCCGGTGCGAAGAGAAAGAAGAGGAACAGGCCCGCCCCCATGGCGAGCCCCATGGCCCGCGTCCGCGGCCCGGAGACCTCCGCGCCCCCCGGCGTCTCTGGTGCGACTCTATTCTCAGCGGGTCCCAAGGGCCTACTTACCGAGGGCCAAGCGCCGCGCCAGGATTTCGCTCAGCGACTGGGTCGCGAGGATTTTCTCCATGGTTGCGCGGTAGTCGTACTGCACTCGGTGCCAGGTCAACGACTCGCCGTTGAGCACCGCGTAGCAGGCACGGTTGTCCCCGTCCCGGGGTTGGCCCACCGAGCCGACGTTGACGATCTTCTTTTCGCCCGGGGGCAGCTCGATCGTGAGCTCGTCGGCGCCCTCCAGTCCCAGGAAACGCATGTCCTCCGTGTGAACACCGGGATGATGCGTATGCCCGCAGAAGAAGACGTCGTCGAAGGAGTCGAAGATCGCCCGCAGCTTGCTGGGGTTCAGGAAGCCGTCGGTGGAGAGCACGTACTCGCGCACCGGATCCCGTGGGGATCCATGCACAAAGGTGAATCGATCGATGGTGTGGCTATGGGCCAGGTCACGGAGCCAGCGCCAGCGTCCTTTGGTCTCGGATCCACTCCACCACCGGGGCCGAAGCTGATCCCGGGTCCAGTCGATGGCGCTCCGGGCGTGGGGATTGAAATCCGCCGCATCGTGGAAGAGCGCTTCGTCATGGTTGCCCATGACGGTCATTTCCGCGTGGCCCCGCACGAGATCGACGCAGTGATGGGGATCTGGGCCGTAGCCCACGATGTCACCCAGGCAGATCATCGTCTGGATCCCCTGACTTCGAATATGGGCAAAGACCGCGTCGGCGGCTTCCTTGTTCGAATGCAGGTCGGAGATAAGGGCGATCTTCACAGCAGTCTCTTCGGCGAGGACGATGAACTATTCGGCGAGCGATGGAATGATCAACTGACGGAGACTTACGACTTCCTTGCCGCGTCAGCTGCAGAACGTGGACTGGATCGCCGCTCCGTCGTCGCAGCGAGCAATTCTAGAGCGGCCTCGACCAGGTCCGTGCGGGCCTTCTCGATGGGGCTCTCGATCGTGGCGCCAGCGGCCTTGGCATGGCCGCCACCACCGAAGCGGGCCGCCAGCTGCTGAACGTTGAAGGCTCCCTTCGAGCGAGCGGACAGCTTGCATCGGGAGCCGTCCACCGCCCGGACAACGAGGGCCACCTCGACCGATTCCACGGATCGCAGAACGTCCAACACCCCGTCGCTGTCCACTTCGAACGGGCCTCCGCCCTGCGCCTCGGGCAGGTCCACCAGGGCGAGACGGCCGTCCGCGTAGTAGATCGTGCGGGCAAGGGCACCGCTCAGGCTCCGCGGATGGTCTTGGCCCTGCCGCTGGAACAGGTCACCGTAGACTTCCGCGGGGCGGACGCCGCCCTTGATCAGCTCGGCGGCAATGGTCAGCGTCTCCGCGTCCGTGTTCGAGTACTTGAACCAACCGGTATCGGTGACCAACGTCGTGAAGATGGCCCGCGCGGCCGTTGGGTCGATCGGGGCCCCCAGGTGCGCCGCGAGACGCCGCACGAGCACGCCCGTGGCCGATGCCGACGTGTCGACGAAAGCCGCGTCCCACCAGCGATCCCCATCGTGGAGGTGATGGTCCACCACGAGCTTCTTGGAATCGGCCTTCGCCAGCCGCCCGGCGAGCCGACCCGTCCTGGAAAGATCGCCCCCATCCAACATCACCACCAGGTCGTGCTCAGGGAGCGCGCCCCCATCGTCGACGTGGAAGTCCTCCGTGAGGATCTCCTGGTAGCGACGATCCGGCGCATCCGGATTCAGAACGAAGGCGGACTGCCCCCGGGCCTTCAGGATCTGCACGAGCCCTGCCTGGGACCCGAGGCAGTCCCCATCGGGTCGTTCGTGGCCAGTGAGTAAGACGCGCTTGGAGCCAGCGAGGAGCTCCACGGCAGCCCTGTGCTCATCCGACGGGGCAGGGGGTTCGTAAGTCGACATGGGAGATTCGGGCGAGCGCACTGTCGCCGGCCCTTGCAGAGCGGCGGGGAACGCTACAGAGGATAGGGAAAACGGCGCCCCTAAACCTGGTCAGAAAGCCGGCTGCCCGGCGACGATCACTCGATCGAGCTCGGGCTGCTCCAGTGTGAGCGCCTCCAGCACCTGTTCGCGCCCTCCCGACGAAGCAAGGTCAGGCGCCCCTCCGCCGCTCCACGGGGACCTGAAGATCGCTATGTCCGCCGCGTCCCCGGGGTGCAAGCGCCCGGTGATCGTGGGCGAGGGAATCCACCGGGCAGGGGCTTCCGTCGCCATGCGCCATGCCTCAGAGGCACTGACCCCGAGGCTCTCCCGGGCGATCCGCATCTCCCGGCGCATGTCCAGTGCATCGTTGCTCGCCCAGGAGTCCGTCCCCAAAAGGACCTCCACGCCAGCACCACGATAGGTCTCCATCGGAAATCTCGGCCGATCAAAAAAGAGGTGGCTCCCTGGGCAATGGACCACCGCCGCCCCGGCCTCCGCAATGCGCGCAGGCTCCCCCGGCTGGGGATCGTTGCCGTGAATCAACAGGGCGCCCTGCAGCAAACCGGCCCGCTCAAGCCGAACGGTCCCGGGTACCCGAGAGGATTGCCCAAGCCATGCTGCGAATGGGCCCGTCCCTCGCATGAGCCACTCCGACTCCTCGGCCGTCTCCGCGAAGTGCACCGCGCATGGCATCCCACTGGGCATCCCACTGGAGAGGCCGTTGGGTGTCGCCGATCCCCTCCGGACCTCCCCCGCCGCCCGGAGCAGCGCGTCGGAAACCGTGTGGGTGGCATGGGGGGAGATTCCGATCCACCGGGCCCCCTTCCCTTCTGGCTGAGGCTCGCCGGGGGATCCACGGCCCGCCAGACCCACCTCCGCCAGCGCTCGCATCGCCGCTTCCGTGCGCTCATTGGGTTCGGCCGGGGATCCATCCAGGACTTCCCGGAGCGCCGCCACCCGGAGTCGGTGGTCGCCCAAGCTGTGAAGGGTCTGGCCAGTGCCGTCAATATCCAGCACGGAGGTCGTTCCCGAACGAAGAAGGGCCTCCGCGGAGTCCCGGACGCCCTGGGCCACACGCTCCTCCCCCATGGCCGCGCGCTCCGCCACCACCCGGCCAACCCACTGAAGGAACGACCCGCCAGCGGGCACCGCCCCCCGCAGCGAACCAAGGTCAAGGTGGGCGTGGGCGTTGATGAGGCCGGGGGCCGCAATGAGCCCGCGCTCCGTGGGCGAAAGGCCAGAGGCCTCCTCGATCCCGGCAACGAGGCCATCCTGGAGGATCAGCTCCACGGAACTCCGGATCCTGTCCGTCGAGACCAGCAGGGTCCCCACTCGAATCCGCGTTGGCTCGGAGGATGGGTTCATGGTGTGCATGGTAGGGCGCATGTTGAGGCCCAGCCGCACCCACCAAGCAAGGAACCGGCCCGCGTCCCCCCGGGGGCTGTCTCTTATACACA
>CAJXRJ010000388.1 GCA_913058555.1 uncultured bacterium | reverse complement strand
CTACACACTGCATATCGTCGGCAGCGTCAGATGTGTATAAGAGACAGGATCATGAACGGCGACACGGCCCGCTTCCAGTTCTGGCACCGCGACACCATCGGCGCCGGCTACAACTTCTCGAACGGCATCGAAGTCACCTTCTGCGCCGCCCCGTGATCAAGTAGCGTCGCCAGCTTGTTGGCGAAAGGAAGCGGCCGCCCCCCAACGATTCAAGTTGCTGGGGGCGGCCGCTTTCTTTGAGGAACGCGTTGCGTGGTCGCGGCCCGCTACTCCGCGAAGGTGACGCGGACGGCGTCGGAGACCATGACGGTCGGGCCTTCGCGGTAGATGACCTGCGCGTGGAGCGTGAGGCCCGGGACGACGCTAGTGAGGTAGATCGGGCCCCGGATGATCGGGAGTTGGATGCGGCCTGTCGGGTCAGCGATTTGGGGGCCGCCGGGGAAGGCGAGGCTGGAGCGGGAGAGGCAGATCGTGCCGCCGGCGAAGAGGATGGCGGCGGGCTCGCGGGAGATCGCCATGGCGGCCATGGCGCCCGGGGGGAGGCGGTCGGCGAAGAGGCCAAAGAGGCGGTCTTCGACGAAGGGACTGCCGAGGGTTCCGATGCGGGCGGCGAAGCCCGTGGAGTTGGGGGCGCCGGCGCAGGTCACCGCGGTGGAAGGATCGCCAGGGCCTAGCACGCCGGCGTCGCCGCGGTCGAAGAGGCCGATCTTGCGGCCCTGACCGAAGAAGGGGCCGCCCACGGTGTTGGTGGTATGAAACTCGGGGTCGTACAGGGCGAGGCCTGTGCCGAGGGGCACGAGCCAGCGACCGCCGAAGGTCTCAAAGACGCCCCCCTCGAAGGGACCTGCGTCGACCTCTTGGACGAAGTCGCCAGCGGGCGTGAACTCGTAGACGCGCACGTCGCCGCAAATGAGCACGTTGCTGTTCCTGCGACGGGCCAGTTGGCGCGGGCGTGAGAGGATGCCGAAGGGCGTCGGGACGGAGGGGCCGGCAAAGACCTCGAGGAAGGCGCCGGAGAGGGTGTAGCGCTCGACGCGGGTGCCGTCCTGGAGAGCGACGAGCATCGTGCCGTCGCCCATGTCCATCGTGTCGCCCGCATCGTCGATGGGGAACAGGCCGGTGGGGGAGCCGGCCAGATCGAACGAGTGAATGTTGGACCTCGTCGTGACCAGGACGCGGTTCGCTTGGCGCTCGATGCTGCGCGCCGGCAGGCCGACCGAGAAGGAGCTGATCAGTCCGCGGGAGGGAATGTCGTACCGGTAGATCCACTGGCCGGCGGCGACCCAGACTTCGTCCCGGACGCGCTCGGCATGGCTGATGAGGTTGGCGCTCGTCAGCGGCGGAACGGCCGTGGCGTCCACGTCGATCCAGTCGGACTGGATCATGGCGCCCGCGCTGACGTCGACGAGGGCGATGAGGCCCCGGGGACTCGTGTGCGGGATCATCACCCTTTGGGCGGCGGCGACGCACACGGTCGCGGCGGCAACGGAGGCCCACACCATCGCGGGGGCGCAGGCGGTTCCGATCGAGCGAATGGAGGGCATGGGCACGGCGCCGAACAGTGTCGGCCTTCGGGCCCCAGTGTACCTCCCCGAAACCCTCGGAGAGCCTGTCCCTCCGTTCACGGAGTTCTTCGTTTGGGGCGCGGAGCCATGGCTGGCAAGGGCTAGTCTGGGGCCCACCTTTGGCGTTTGCGGGCAGGGGGGCACCGCGGGGTGCCGTCCCAACCGGAAACGCCAATCCTGGTTCCCAGACTACGCCTTGTCGCCACCGTCCAAAGAAGCCCAGTCCGAGTCTCCCGCCGGGACACCGGGCGAGACCACAGGGTCCAAGCGCCATGGCCGCCTCGGGCGCCGGACGGCGATGATCTCGGGGTTGACCCTCGTGAGTCGAATCCTGGGCTTTGCCCGGGAGGCCCTCGCGGCCTTCCTGTTCGGCAACCGATCCGCGATCTTCGACGCGTTCATCACGGCCTATCGAGTGCCGAATCTCTTCCGTCGATTCCTCGGTGAAGGGGCGCTCGCGACGAGCTTCCAAACGGCGTTGACCGCCGTGGACGGGGACCATGGCGACGGGGCCGGCCGCACGCTCTTCCGCTCGACGCTGCGGATGCTGATCGGGCTTCTGCTCGGGTTGACGATCGTCATGATGGGGCTGGTGGCCCTGGCGCCGGACCTCATGCCCATCACCGGTTGGGCCTGGCTCGGGGAAGATCCGGGGGCGGTGCGTGAGCTCACGCTCCGCGTGATGCCGTTCGTCGTGCTTGTGTGCGTGTCGGCGCTCTTCACGGGCGCCTTGCATGTGCGCGGGCGCTTTGGGGCGCCAGCCATCGCGCCTGCGGTCATGAACGTGGCCTGGATCGGAGCGCTGCTCGTGATCGCCATTCGCTTCGGGTGGTTTGGGCCCTCTCCTGAGGCCCCGGGCGAGCTCGGGCAAGAGGGGCTCGCGCGGCACCTTGACATGGCCCGGTGGCTGGCCTGGGGAGTCCTGTTCGCAGGTGTGCTCCAGCTCGCGACCCAGTGGCCAGCCCTCCGTGCGAGTGGATTCTTCGGCGGCTCCCAGCCCGCCGTGCCCTTGCCGAAAAGCGCCCCGCGGCCGTTGGATGTGCTCAAGCGTTCGGCGCCCCTGGCCCTTGGCGCCGCCGTCTACCAGATCAACGTCATGGTGGATGGCCTGATGGCGGAGAGCCTGCTCGAGAACGGCGGCCCAACCCTCCACTACTTCGCAAATCGGGTACAGCAGTTCCCGCTCGCCCTGATCGCCATCGCCGCCACGAGCGCGGTCTTCCCGGCCCTCCAGGAGCTCGGCCACCAAAAGCGATCCCGTGACATCCGTGAGCTGCACGATCGCACGCACCTCGCCATCGCCGCGGTCGCTCTGCCCGCGGCCGTGGGTCTCTTTGCCTTGGCCCGCCCGGTGATCGAGGTCTTCTTCG
Organism: uncultured bacterium; assembly: GCA_913058555.1. Taxonomy (GTDB): domain Bacteria; phylum Planctomycetota; class UBA1135; order UBA1135; genus Saltatorellus. The sequence continues at coordinate 4,314 of CAJXRJ010000388.1, read as the reverse complement.
AGCGCGGTGACTTCAACGCGGAGGGCGTCACGCGCATGACGCCAGCGCTCCAGGTCCTCTGCTTCGCGATCCTGACGGCGGGGGCGACGGGGCTGGTCGCGCGCACCTACTACGCCATGGGCGACTTCGTGACGCCCGTGAAGGTCTCCGCGACGATGCTGATCCTAAACATCGGTCTCAATGCCTGGTTCCTGGTGGGCCTCGGCATGGACATCGAGGGCCTGGCGGCGGCTACGGCGATCACGAGCGCGCTCAATGTCGTGTTGCTCCTCCCCGGACTGACCCGAAAATTAGGATTGCCGAATTGTCAGACGCCCTGGCGTGGGCCCTTCGCAAAAATGCTGCTCGCGTCGGTCATCTCAGGGTGCTGTGCGTACTTCACCGAGGCCTTCCTCGATGACTTCGTCGGGCGCTTCCTGGCCCTCACCGTCGCAATTGCCGTCGGGGGAGCGAGCTATGTCGCCGCCGGAGCGGTCCTCGGCGTCGAGATGGTGCGTGAAATCACCGGCCGGGTCCTCGGGAAATTCCGGAGCCGCTGACGGACCCTCCACGGGGATTTTAGGTGGTCGATCCCACGCCGGACGTGGTCCCCTCGGACGAGGGCTTGCATCGACACCGCCGCACCCGAATGATGCGGAGCCGCGCGGTGTATCGACTGCGCACACATGCGGCCGCACCGCGTGTTCGCTTAGACCGCTCACCGTTTCCACGTAAGGGAGCTCCCTTTGACCACGACCGACACTCACGAGGCGTTCCGCGCGACCGAATCCGCAGCCCAAGATGGCCGCGGGGACGAGGAGACTGCGAACGAGACTGCGCTCCGCGGGCTGTACGCCCAAGACCCGCCGTCGGATCTTGCGGACCCGGACCTCACCGAGAACGCCGTCACGGTGCTCGAGCGCCGCTATCTCGGCCGTGACGAGTCAGATCGCCTGTTGGAGACCCCGCGCCAGCTCTTCTGGCGGGTCGCCCGCACGGTGGCCAAGGCCGAGCTCAAGTTCGACGCCGAGCCCGAGGAGGCCCTCGAGGTCGCCCGGGACTTCTACACGCTCATGAGCCAGAGGATGTTCCTCCCGAACAGCCCCTGCCTGACCAACGCCGGCCGCGGCAGCGGCATGCTGTCAGCGTGCTTCGTCCTCCCCGTGGGGGACTCTGTGGAGTCCATCTACGACGCGGTTAAGGCCACGGCACTCATTCAGAAAGCTGGCGGCGGCACCGGATTCAACTTCAGCCGAATCCGTGAGGCCGGGGACCGCGTGGAGTCCTCCGGCGGCCGCGGCGCGGGGCCCCTCACGTTCATGGACGTGTTCTCGAAGGCGTCGGACTCGATCCAGCAGGGCGCGTTCCGCAAGGGGGCCAACATGGGCATCCTGCGGGTGGACCACCCGGACATCGATCGTTTCATCGTTCACAAGGACGACCGCTCCCAGCTCACCAACTTCAACATCAGCGTGGCGATCACGACCAAGTTCCTTGAGGCGCTGAAGGACAACCCCCGTGCGGTGCACGAAGTGAAGAGCCCCCGCACAGGTGCCTGGAAGCCCTTCGAGCGCCGCGACGCCCAGGGCGTCCGCACCGGGCAGCATTGGACCGTTGGCGAGGTCTGGGACACCATCATCCAGCACGCCCACAAGACCGGCGAGCCCGGCGTGGTCTTCATCGACCGCATCAACGCCACCAACCCGATCAAGAACCTCGGCGACATCGAGGCGACGAACCCCTGCGGGGAGCAGCCCCTGCACGCCTGGGACTCCTGCAACCTCGGTTCGATCAACCTCGGCCGCTTCGTCCTGCCGGCGGCCAACGCCTCGGGGAACACGGAGGGCGGTGCTGGAGCGAGTTTCCACTGGGATGCCTATCGCGAGGTCGTGCATACGTGCACGCGCTTCCTCGACAACGTCATTGAAGTCAACCGTTATCCGCTGCGCGAGATCGGCGAAATGGCGCGAATGACCCGGCGAATCGGGCTGGGGGTGATGGGCCTCGCCGATGCGCTCTACCAGCTTGGCCTCGCTTACGACTCCGACGAAGGCATCGCCTTCGCGAAGGAGACAATGCGTGTTCTCAGCGAAGAGAGCCGCGTGGCATCGGAAGTCCTCGCTGAAGAGCGCGGCGTGTTCGCGGCATGGGAGGGGTCCGAGTGGCAGAAACGCGGCGTTCGTCTGCGCAACTCCTACACGACCACCATCGCGCCGACGGGCACGATCTCGATCCTTGCCGGATGCTCCGGCGGCATCGAGCCGATGTTCAGCCTCGCGTTCCAGCGTCAGGTCATGAAGGACGCGGCGGGCAAGCCGACCGTCATGCGCGAGGTGAACGAGGTGTTCGAGAAGGTGGCCCGTTCCGCGGGTTACTACAGCGAGGAGCTGATCTCGAAGATCTTGGAGGAGGGAACACTTGCACACACACCCTCTGTGCCGGATGCTCATAAGAAGCTCTTCGTCACTGCGCATGACATCGCCCCCAAGTGGCACATGCGCATGCAGAGCGCGTTCCAGGATCACTGCGACGCATCGATCTCCAAGACAATCAACTTCGCGAAGGATGCCTCCGTCGACGACGTCCGCCAGATCTACGAGATGGCGATCGACCTCGGCGTCAAGGGTGTCACCGTGTACCGCGACGGCTGCCGCGAAATGCAGCCAATGGCGTTGAAAGACGCCCAACGCCCCGCGGGAGGGGCTGCTTCGGAAGCGACGGGGGTTGGGTCCGCACACTCAACACCCGTCGCGGACGTCGTTGCCCAGGACCGGGGATCGGATTCCCCTGGCGCTGGCGATCCCCACGAGATCGCGGCCGCCGCGGCGAGGGCGCTTGCCGATGCCGGGCCCCAAGGGGGGCACGACGTGCCGCGGGACATTCCAGAGCCGCTCTACGTGGCGCCGATCTCCGACGAGGCCCGCGGCGCCGACCTGGCGCCCGTGAAGCTGCCCGAGATCATGTCGTCCCTGCGCATCCGTCAGATGACGCCCTTCGGGAACATGCACGTGAAGGTTTCCGTCGATCCCCATACCGGGCGCGAGCGCGAGGTCTTTGCCCAGCTCGGCAAGGGCGGCGACGTGGCGAACTCCGACCTCGAAGCGATCTGCCGCATCCTGTCCTTGTGGCTGCGCTCGAACGGCAGCCTCACGACAGCCGTGGCGCAGCTCTCCGGGATCGGCAGCAGCCTCTCCGTCCCGACCAAGGACGGCCGCATCATGTCCCTTGCCGATGGTCTGGCCACTGCGCTCCTGCGTTACAAGCGCGCGAAGGACCAGCACGGCCTCGAGAACCTCCTCCTGGGCCGCGTGGACCCCGCCTCCTTGGAAGCGGAGGCTCCGGTGGAGCGGCGCCGGGCCCCGGTTGGACGCCAGTACAAGGTGAAGTGCCCGAGCTGTGAGGGGCATCTGTCCTTCGAAGAGGGCTGCGAGAAGTGCCACTCGTGCGGATTTAGCAGGTGCTAAGACTCCTCTTAGCGGTGGCCGTCAGCCTCACGGTGGGCTGTGCGGCGCCGCGCGCCGGAACGGCGACCATGCCAGGGAAGGCGGGGTCGTCCGCGGCGCCGCAGTGGGAGCCGATCGGGACGAGCCGGGAGGGCCGCCCCGTGCGCGCCATGAATCTCGGCGCCGTGGACCGGAGTGTCGGGGACCGGAGCGCGAAAGCCCGCCGGGTGACGGTCATCGCGGGCATCCACGGGGATGAGCAGGAGGGCCTGCGGCATCTCCCGGAGATCATCGAGCTCCTGAAGGACGCCCCCTGGGACGTCCGACTGATCGAGAACGCGAGCCCCGACGGGGCCGCAGCCGAATCGCGAACGACCTCGACCGGCGTGGATCCGAACCGCAACTGGCCGTCGGACAACTTCCGGCCGAGCCGTCGCAACGGGCCCCGGGCCCTCTCCGAGCCGGAGATCGCCGCCGTTCACGGGGATCTCTTGCGATCGAAGCCTGACCTCGTGATCGTCCTGCACTCCGCCAGGAGCGGGCCCTTCGTGAACTTCGACGGGCCGGCGGCTGACGAAGCCCATCGATTCCGGGCGGGGGCAGGCAACCCTTGGCGAGTGCAGCCCTCCATGGGTTACCCAACGCCTGGATCCCTTGGGTCGTGGGTGGGGGTCGACTGGGGCGTGCCGATCTTGACCATCGAGTTTCGCAGGGGCTCAGGGCCCGAGGAGTCCGGTCCGGCTTTGCTGAGGGGCCTGCGGAGCGTCCTTTGGGGCGATGCAGGGGTGCAAGGCCCGGCATCGACGGCGGAGCCGATGGTCGTCCGCTGAGGCCGCCGCCCTAGCAGGCCGTTGAACAATTCAACTATCCAGAAAACCGCCCCTCGAACGCC
>CAJXRJ010000387.1 GCA_913058555.1 uncultured bacterium | reverse complement strand
TAGTCTCGTGGGCTCGGAGATGTGTATAAGAGACAGGGCTGGGACAGCCGGGCACCCCGTGATGAGCGCGTGGACCTGAAGAAGATCAACGCCCAGGAGCAGATCAAGGGGAGCAACCCCTTCGCGAACTTCTTCAAGAAGGACGGAGACGACGCCGGCAAGGAGTAGCGCCGGGTCGGAGACCCTCGCCGTCCACACGGCACGATCCAAAGAAACGGCAGGGCCCGCGCGATGCGCGGGCCCTGCCGTTTCCTTCGTGCTTGTGGGCGCGCGGGCTAGCCGTTGCCACCGTCGCCCATCTCCGGGAAGAGCGGCGGCGTCAGGTCCGCGAGGCGCGCCTTGTCCTCGTTCATGTCGTCGATGAGCTCCAGTCCCTCGGACGGCTGCGGCATGGGCGCGGGCGGGTTCGGGAACTCCGACTCGACCGGCATGACGGGCGTCAGCTGCGGGCCGAAGAGCGTCGGTTGGCTCGGTTCGTTCGATGGACTCGGGGCCTCCCCAAGGCTGAGGGGAGCCGCCATGTCGTCGCTCGACTCCTCTTGCTCTGACATCGGGCCCATGACAGGACCCACATCCATGTCCATGGGGGTTCCTACGTGACTGCCTTCTTGGTCCTCGTCACCGGAGCCGGCAAAGGGCTCGGGGATGGACATCTGGGTATCGTCCTGGGATGAGGGCACGGGGGCGGCGGGCTCAGGCCCGAGGGAGAGTTCGCCCTGGGGCTCACCTTCACTCACCTCCTCAGAACCCTCATCGTGCATCTCGGCGGCGTCGCTGGACTCGGCGAGCTCCCACGGCAGGGGGGCCTGCGGCTGCGGGGCTGCGGGAACCTCGATGGCCTTGACTTGCTCGGCGAGGGTATCCACCGAATCGGTCAGGCCAGCGACCTGGCTGCGCAGGCTCTGGAGTTCGGACGTGGCCTGCTGTGCCTGGGAGTCGTCCTCGCTCTTCGCCGCGATTTGGGCCAGGCGTTCGTCCGACTCGCGGATGCTGATCTGAAGGGTGGCAATCGAGGACTGCACCTTCTTCTCGACTGCGTCGAGGTGCTTGCCGATCTGAGCTCCGAGCTGATCGAGGCTCGCGGCGAGGCGGAACATCGGGTCGGAAGCGGTGTTGCCGCTCGACTGGGCGGATTCCTGCGTCTCCCGGTGAAGTTCAGCGATCTCTGTCCTGGCGGCACCAAGTTCGCCTTGGAGGGCGGCCATGATCGCCGATTGCCCCTCCAGGTCGCCGGCGATCTGCTCGCCGAGACCGAGCTCATCTTGGCCCCGACTCGCGGAGCTCGCGGCGCGTTCCACGCGGGACAGGGCGAAGCCCAGGGCTCCGATCGTGGCCCCGAACAAGAAAAGGGGCCCCTTGTCGAGACCCACTCGGTTTAGGAGGTCAGCGACCTTGGCGATGGCTCCCACCTGCGCTGGCGCCACGGCGGTGATGAGGGCCAGGCCCGCAAGGCCGGCTCCTGAGACCATCAAAGCCATGGGCGCAGCCGCGCCGATGAAACCACCTTCTGCCTTCTTGTTGAAGGCTTGAATTGCTTGTCCGTTGTTCGACATCGTGTTCGGTCTTTCCTCTCGGTTGCCCGCGCGGCACTTCGAATTGGCGCGTGGACGCTCCTCATGCCCGTTGAAGCCGGGCGGGCAGGCTTACCGGTGTGGTCGACGCCCCAGAGCTTCGATCTTGACGGCAATCCCAGGCCGCCCCCCAGGGGGCAGTGACCGCGGCCCCGAGCGTCCCAGCTCGGTACAATTCACGGCCGTCGTCGCGGCGGAACGCCCCCCAGCACTATGCCTCTCATTCAAGGACTCAGCGTCGCCCCTGGCCTCAGCCAGGGCCCCGTCCACGTCGTGCGCGCACGTCTCGACTCCGCCCCGATTTGGTCCCTGCGGGCCGCTGAGGTGGAGTCAGAGATCGGTCGTCTCGATCACGCCGTCGCCGCGGTCTCGGATGTGCTCGGGCGCCGCCGGGCCGACGTGGCCAAGGCAGTGGGGGAGCGCGACGCCGGGATCCTCGGCGTGCACCAGATGATCCTCCAGGATCCCGTCGCCAGGGCGGAGCTGGATACCGCCATCCGCGATGACCGCATCAACGCCGAGGCCGCCGTGGAGCGCCTCATCAAGCGCCTCGAGGAGACCATGGGGCGGCTTGATGGGGATTCCGTGCGGGGCTACGCAGCGGACGTGACGGAGCCCTGGCGCGCGGTGGTCTCTGCCCTCATGAAGTCCGACCAAGAGAGCATCGCCCAGGCCGAAGGCAAGGTGGTTCTCGCGGCGGCGGAGCTGACCCCGGAGGCCGTGACGTTCTTGCCCCGGGAGCGGGTGCTGGCAGTGGTCACCGAAGCAGGGGGGCGATTCTCCCACGGTGCCGTCCTTGCGCGCTCCTTCGGTATCCCATGCGTCGTCGGCATCCCGAATCTGTTGGCGCGCCTCGAGCAGAACATGCCCATCCTTGTGGATGGTGACCGGGGGGGCATCGTGCTTCGCCCGGACGAAGCGACCCTCGAAGAATTCGACAAGCGGCGCGCCATTCGATCCGCCCGGGACCGGGTCCTTGAGGCCCACGCGCCCTTGCCCGCGATCATGCCCGGCGACCGGCACATTCAAGTCACGGTCAACCTCGAGAGCGTGCGTGACGTGGACACTTTCGACGTGGGCCACTGCGACGGTACGGGGCTACTGCGCACGGAGTTCCTCTATCTGGAACGAACGGTGTTCCCCTCCGAGGAAGAGCAGTTTCGGCTCTACCGGCGCATCGTGGATTCGATGAAGGGGCGTCCGGTCACCATTCGGACCCTCGACATCGGCGGCGACAAGCAGCTGCCGTACTTTCGTACGCCGAAGGAGTCCAACCCCGCTCTTGGGTGGCGCGGGATCCGGGTGACCCTCGAATGGCAGGACCTCCTGCGGGTCCAGTTGCGCGCCCTCATCCGCGCCAGCGCCCACGGGGCCGTACGGCTTCTCCTGCCCATGATCACTTCCCTCGACGAGGTGCTCGCGGTGAAGAAGGTCTTCGACGAGGTCCGTGCCCAGCTCGAGGAGCAGGGGTACGAAGTCGCATCGGAGATTCCCGTGGGCATCATGATCGAGGTGCCTTCGACGCTCTGGATCCTGGACGACCTCCTGGAGGTCGTGGATTTCGTCAGCGTTGGCACCAACGACCTCGTGCAGTACCTGTTGGCCGTCGACCGGGACAACGTCTTTGTGGCCAGCCTCTACGATCCCCAGCATCCCGCCGTGGTGAGGGCGCTCAAGTCCATTGCCGATGCCGCGAAGCGAGCTGGCAAGAGCGCGTCGGTCTGTGGCGAGATCGCCGGCGACGAGGCGGTGGCCGTCATGCTGGCCGGGATGGGCTACGACGCGCTCAGCGTGACGCCCACATCGCTGTCGTTCCTCAAGTTCGCGCTCCTGTCGACATCGGCCGCGGAAGCAGAGTCCATCGCAGAGGCCGTCTTGGAAGCGCGCTCTTCCGCTGAGATCAGGGCGGTCCTCGACGGCGTGCGATCCACTCTGCGGGCGGCGATCCGCGCGAAGGACGCTTCCTAGGTCGGGGCGCCGTTTCTTCGATGGGCCGCCGGGGCGGTCCCGTCACCGGGGTCCATCGCCGAGGAGATCTGCGGCGTGTGTCCGGGGGCACAATGGGTTCAAAGATGGCCTTCTGGGGGTCCAACGGGCCGTCACCAAGGGTTTCCCCGGGGCCCGTCGCCGTCCTTCGCTCGGCTCCTCAGAATCCGAACCCTAGCGCAACTGTGTTGGACTGATACACTTTTGACTCACCCCGCTCGCCTGCCTGCCATTGCTCGCCGTGATTGGAAACCCTGAGGATCAAACTGCCGAGCCGCCTAGCACTTTGAAGCGCCACCCCGACGAACCCGACACTTCGAGCCGCCAAGAGAACGGCGGCGCGCCCTCGGAAAAGACCGAGTGGACCGCGGACGAGCTTGCTCATCTGAAGCAGTGGTACGGCATCAGGGACGACCTGTTCTTGGCGCGGGAGTTGGGTTGCAAGCCTGAGGCCCTCCGGGACGCCGCCCTTGGGGTGTTCAATGCACCCCCGAAGGACGGCCCGTGGACGGAGGAGGAGACGGAGGGTCTTCGTACCTACCTCGGTGCATGCGACGCGGAGATGATCGGACGCATCATCGGGCGGACGCCGGCCGCCATCGAGACGCGGATCGTCGAGCTAGCCACCACCCTGGTGGACAACGCCCTGACCGTCGACGAAGTCGTTCGCTTCAAGCGCTTCTACGGCACGCGCTCCGACGAGGATCTCTCGATCATCTTTGGGCGCCGCCTCCAGGTCATCAAGGACCTGGCCGCGGAGCTGTGCCTCTCCAAGGACAAAGTCTTCTTGCGCCGCGCATCCGGCGGAGAGGCCAAGACCAAGATGCCGCGCTGGACGGCGGCTGAGCTCGATCGCCTGCGCGATCTCTATCCGGCCATGAGCAACCTGGACATCGCCCAGGAACTCGGTCGATCGGTGAAGAGCGTCGTTTCCAAGGCCCACAACCTGCGCCTCAAGAAGGACAAGGCCCGGCTTCAGCAAATGGGCCGCCAGAACGTTCGCTTGCGCTATGAGCGCCCCGACGGGGACTCAGCCAGGGGTCCTTCGAACTCGGCCCCTTCGAATTCCGGCTCGGTGGGCGGTGGCTCCCATCAGGAATCGGGGGGCGGCCCCAAGGATCCCTCTCGGCGCGACGGGGAAGGAACCCAGAGCAGCGAAGCCCAGTCGGGTTGATCCTTTCGAATGGGGTCTGGCCGTATGGGGTCTGGGCTCGGCCACCGTGCGGACCCCGGACAGCACTCTGGGGTCACGCTGGGTTTGCTCTACCCTGGGCCTCCCGTGGGTGGGCTGAGTCGCCCCTGAGTTTCCCCCCTTCGGTTGACGAGGGCGTCTACTTCGGACGGCGCCGGGCCGCCAAGTATTGCGGCGGCCAGAACTGATCCACGTGCCCCGCGTCGTTGGCGGCGCGCAGGGTCAGGTGGGGGTCCTCCAGATGGGGGCGCGCCATCGCAACGAGGTCAGCGCGGCCGGCAGCGAGGATCGTGTTGACGTGGTCGATCCCCTGGACGGCGCCCACGCATTGGACCGGAATCTCGGCCTCGTACCGGATGCGCTCTGCGAAGGGCACTTGGTACATCCGACCATAGACCGGCTTCGAGGTCGGAACGTTGCCCGCGGTGGAGACGTCGATGGCGTCGCAGCCGCGGTCTTTGAGCATGCGGGCGAACTCGATGGAGTCCTCGATGGTCTGCCCTTCGCCTTCGAGCCAGTCGGTGGCGGAGATCCGCACAAAGAGGGGCTTCTCTTTCGGCCACGCGGCGCGCACGGCGTCAAAGACCTCAAGGGGGAATCGCGCGCGGTCGGCGAGGGCCGCACCCCCGTACTCGTCGCCGCGATCGTTCACGGCGGGGGAGAGGAAGCTCGACAGGAGGTAGCCATGGGCGGCGTGGATTTCGAGCAGGTCGAATCCGGCACGCTCCGCCCGCTCCGTTGCGATGCGGAACTCCTCGATGACCTGGTCCATGTCGGCCCGATCCATGGCCTTGGGGGCGGGGGCGCCGGCCAAGAAGGGCTGGTCCGTTGGGCCAAGGGTCTGCCAGGCGCTTCCATCGGCAAGGGGAGCGTCACCGTCCCAGGGGCGCGAGTAGGACGCTTTGCGTCCGGCGTGCCCGAGCTGAAGGCCGACAGCGGCGGCCGAATGCTCCTTGGCGAACCCCACGATCTCCGACCAGCGCGATTCGTGCTCGTCCGTGTAGAGCCCGGTGCATCCGGGGGTGATTCGGCCTTGGGCGGAGACGTTGGTCGCCTCGGTCCATAGGAGTCCCGCGCCGCCGATGGCCCGCGCGCCGTAGTGCACGTCGTGCCAGCGACCCGGCGTGCCGTCCTCGGCGCTGTATTGACACATGGGCGAGACCACGACGCGGTTGACGAGCGTCAGGTCGCGGAGCTTGTAAGTGGCAAACGCGGGGGCCGTCAAGGTCTCGGGGTCAGCGCCGACGGACCGGGCGTAGGCGCGCCGGGTGCGATCGATGAGCTCGGGATCCCGCAGTCCGAGGTTCTCGTAGGTGATGCGCTTCGAACGCGTCATCAAGTTGAACGTGAAGAGCACGGGGTCTTGCCCGAGGTAGCGGCTCGAGTTCTCGAACCACTCGAGGCTCGTCTGGGCGGCCTTCTGGGTCTTGATGACGTCCACGTGCCGAGACGCGGCATAGCGGGCGAGGGCCTTGGGCACATCGGCGCTGTTCTCCGAAGTGCGCTCCGCCACGAGGGCATCGACCAGGGCGATGGAGTCCTCCATGGCGAGCTTCGTCCCGGACCCGATCGAGAAGTGCGCGGTGTGCGCGGAGTCCCCGAGGAGGACCGTCTTTCCGTCGACCCATTGCTCGCAGGACACCGTGGGGAAAGTACGCCAGATCGAGCGGTTGATGAGCAGGTCGTAGCCTTCAAGGTGGTCCTTGAAGAGTTCGTGCACGTAGCGGACCGTCTCTTCCTCGCTGGCCCCTTCGAGTCCCGCTCGCTTCCACGTCTCGTCGGTGCACTCAACGATCCACGTCGACCGTGGTTCCTCGCCCCGTTCAAACGGGTAGGCGTGGATGTTCCAGACGCCGTGCTCGTTCTCCCGGAAAATGAAGGTGAATGCGGACAAGGGCTTGTTCGTGCCGAGCCAACAGAAGCGGCACTTTCGCCAATCCAAGGACGGGACGAAGACCTCTTGCTTGGCATCCCTCACGGCGCTGTTGAGCCCGTCGGAGGCGACCACGAGGTCGGCCGTCTTCTCGAGTTCCTCCCGGTGGACTTCCGTTTCGTAGTGAAGCTCGACGCCCAGGGCGCGGGCCCGGCGGTCGAGGATTTCGAGCAGCGTGCGCCGGGCGAGTCCACAGAAGCCGTGGCCCGTGGAGAGGACCATCTCGCCCCCGATGTAGGTCTCGATGTCCGTCCAGTAGGCGAACTCGGCGCGGATCTCTGCGAAGCTCTCCGGGTCGGCGGCTTCGACGTTGCCCAGGGTCTCGTCGCTGAAGACGACGCCCCAGCCGAACGTGTCGCCGCGGTGGTTGCGTTCGTAGACGGCGACTTCGGCGGAGGGGAACGCCCTGCGTGCGAGAATGGCGGTGAACAGGCCACCAGGGCCTCCACCGATCACTGCGATCTTCATGGCAATGAGGATATCGCGCGGGGGTCTTGGATCGGAGATCTGCTTCCTTGGACCCGCCGAAGACCCACGGATTCTGCGAACTTCGGGGGGGCACGGGGGGCATTGGGG
>CAJXRJ010000386.1 GCA_913058555.1 uncultured bacterium | reverse complement strand
ACGGGGGCCGACCCGAAAGGTCAGATATCTTGAGGTTTGATGCGCCCCCTTCGCCGTGGGCACGTCGACGCTCGCCATCTCGGGCAGCGGAACCAACTGGAGTCGATCCCCCAGCGCCGGTGCGAGGACCTCGACGACCCCTGGCAAGGCGGTGCTGATCAGCTGAGCCCCACAGGCCGCGGCCTCCACGAGCACCAGCGGAAGGCCCTCGTAGTAGGACGGAAGGACAAAGACGTCCGCGCTGCCCATCAGAGCACTGAGTTCTAGCTCATCCACGAAACCATGGTGATGGACCAGCGCTCCCATGGAGGCGCAGCGGGCGCGCAGGGCGTCGGCCTCTGCGCCGGAGCCGCCCCCCGCCATGTGAAGCTCGACGTGTCGCCCCTCGGCCGCGACGGCCTCAACGGCATCGAGAAGGGCGTCGACGCCCTTGGACGCGCTGAGCTTACCAACGTAGACGACACGTCCCGGGACGCGCCGCGCGGGGCTTGGACCCGGGAAGGCCGCTTCCCGAAAGCCGGCGCCGACGACGTGGATCCTCTCCATAGGCACATCCAAGGCCGCCGCAAGCCGCTCCTGGTGTTCGCGGTGCAAGACGGCGAACCACTCGTGCCGGCGATTTCCGGCGCGCACGCGCTCGGCGAGGTGAGGCGTCAGCTCCATCTGGCGCAACCCCGTGGCGTGGCAATGCCCGACCACCGGCACACCCGGTGCGACGTCCTTGAGGATCGACGCCAGGAGCCAGATGTGGTGGACGTGGATCACATCCGGCTGGACCCTCACGATCACCCGCTCGAGGTGCCGGCGCCAGCCGTCGACGTAGGCGTCGATCCACTCCTGCGACATGGAGCTCCAGACGGTGCTCTCGTAGGGCATGACGTCGCTCATGCCCGGCACGTGGAACGGCAGGTCGCCGCCGGGACCGAATCGCAGGGGATGGATGTTGCCTGGGTGGAGACCGCCCACGGAGGGCTCGTCCCCCACCGGGACGCCGCAAACCACGTGCTGCTCCCAAGCGCCAAGCCGCTCCGTTTCACGGACGATGGCATCGAGGGTGACGCCACTTCCCGTGCGGCCGGGGCGCTGGGCGAGGACATGGAGGGTGCGGGGCATCGCCGCAACCTAACATCGCTCCACGAAGAAGGGGAGGCGCGGCTCGTTCCGCGCCTCCCCTCTTACGTGCCCTTCGCGGGGCCGGCCTGGCGGCCCCCAGTTGCGATGTCGAGCAGAGGGACCGACTAGCGGTACGCCATGATGCCCGTGACCTCGGCGCCGATGGCGAGGGTGTGGATGTCGTGGGTGCCCTCGTAGGTCACGACGGACTCGAGGTTCAGCATGTGGCGGCCGGTCTGGTACTCAAGCGTGACGCCGTTGGCGCCGAGCATGTCCCGGCAGGTGCGGCTCACCTCGAGGGCGAGCTTCACGTTGTTGCGCTTGGCCATGGAGACCTGGGCGGAAGTGAAGCGCCCTTCGTCCTTGAGACGGCCGACGCGCAGGGCCAAGAGGTTGCCGAGCGTGATGTCGGTGGCCATGTTGGCGAACTTCTGCTGCGGGATCTGGTACGCCGCGATCGGCTTGTCGAAAACGATGCGCTCCTTCTGGTAGTCGAGCGTCTCATCGAAGCAGGCGTAGGCGGATCCAAGCACGCCCCAGGCGATGCCGTAGCGGGCCTGGGTCAGGCACTGGAGCGGGCCACGCAGGCCGTCGGCACCGGGCAGCATGGCCGAGGCCGGAACGCGAACGTCCTCAAGGACAAGCTCGCTCGTGTAGGACGCGCGAAGGGACCACTTGTGATTGTGGTTCGGAGCGCTGAAGCCTTTGGACTTGCAGTCCACGATGAAGCCCTTGATGCGGCCTTCGACCTTCGCCCAAACGATGGCGATGTCGGAGACGCTGCCGTTCGTGATCCACATCTTGCGGCCGTTGAGGATGTAGTCCCCTCCGTCCTTGCGTGCGGTGGTCAGCATGCCGCCGGGGTTGGATCCGAAGTCGGGCTCGGTGAGGCCGAAGCAGCCGATCATCTCGCCGGACGCGAGCTTCGGGAGGTACTCCCGCTTTTGCTCTTCGCTGCCGTACTCATGGATGGGCCACATGACGAGCGAGCCCTGCACGGAGCAGAAGCTCCGCAGGCCGGAGTCGCCGCGCTCGAGCTCTTGGCAGATGAGGCCATAGGCCACGCTGTTCATGCCAGCGCCGCCGTACTCTTCCGGTGTCGTCGGGCCAAAGACGCCGAGGTCCGCAAGCTCAGGGACGAGCTCCATCGGGAAGGTGCCCTTCTCGAAGTGCTCCATGACCACCGGCATGAAGCGCTCAGAGATCCAGCCGCGAACGGCGTCGCGGACCATCAGCTCTTCTTCGGAGTACTGGTCGTCGAGGTCGAGGTAGTCGAGTTGCGTGAACGCGCTCATGGGGCGAAGGTTTTGGAGCCCGTGGAGGGGTCCCAAGGGGGGGTTCTGGGGTCACGCGCGCCGCAGAGGACCGCTCGTGGTCCCGCTAGCCTCGGTTCGCGCGGCGAATAGTGTAGGGGCAGGTCACGCCGGGCTCACGGCTCTGACGCCCGAATCGCTCGGCGATGCCCTTTCCGCGGCCAAGCGCCGCGCACGGGACCTCCGGCCGGCGCCCCGCCTCCCCGTCGCAGGGGCGCATCCAGCGGCCCTGTGAATCCCTCCGCGGAGGTTCCCTGTCCCGACGGGCTCTGGCGCCACCCGCCGCTACATCCCTGATGCTCGTCTCCCCCGATGGGACACTAGCAGAGGCGGCAGTCTGCCCCGTGAGCGTGCAGCTCCGCCATGGACTCGGTCTCGTCGCCGTGGGAGGCACCCAGGCCCTCGAACTCGTCATCCCGAGCGTCGCCCTCCAGGGGCGGGGCCTCTTCGGCCGACAGCGGGGCGTCGGGCTCGTTGCGCAGGAGTCGAACGAACTCAGGCTCCTCGAGCAGGCGCTTGACCGCGAACTGGCTGTATTGAGGTTCGTCGAGCACGAGGAGGTCCCCGTCCGGGAACAGCCTGACGATCGGACGATCGAGCTGGCAACCGACCTTGGCGACGCGCCCAAGACGGCCGTCGATGAGCTGGACGAAGCGTCCCGGCGGGTACATGCCCATGGCTCGCGTAAACACAGCGAGGAGCCCTGGGTCGAAAGCGCCTGGGTCGGAGTACAGGATCTGGTAGGCCCGTGCGGGGGAGTAAGGGGCCTTGTACGGGCGACGCGAAGTGAGCGCTTCGAACACGTCGCAGATCTGAATGAGCGAGGTGGATCGGCTCGCCCTGTACCAGCTGCGGGGGGCGGGGTACCCGCGGCCATCGTGGCGCATGTGGTGACCCCACGCAGCCCCCAGGGCGTAGGGACTCACGCTGTCGCTCTCCAGGAGGATCTCCGCGCCCAGCTCAGGGTGGGCGTGCATGATGCGACGCTCGTCGTCATCGAGTCGGCCGGGCTTGTAGAGCACGGCCTCCGGAATACGCCCCTTGCCCACGTCATGGAACATGGCGCCAGCGGTGAGCTCCACGACCGCCTCCTCCGACATGCCCATGAAGCTCGCGACGTACGAAGCCAGCAGCGATACGCGCAACGAATGCTGCACCGTAAACACGTCGAACTCAGGGCGCTCGGCGAGCTGAAGGAGGTTATCAAACCCCTGGGAGGCGACGCTGTAGATGCCCTCGCTCGCGGTCCGCGCGACGGCGAGGTCAAGGGAGTTGCCGCTCTCAGCAAGACTCATGGCATCCTCCACTGCGGTCACCACGTCGAGCTTGGCGGGCTCAGCCGAGAGGAGATCGATTCCAGCGGTGGAATATGCAGAGCTCGTCCAGATGTCCGTGACGCACTCCCAGCGAACGTCATCGGACGGGGCGAGCAGTACGATCCCCACCAGCGGCTCCAGGGCCACCTGACGCGGAATCCTCAGGGTATCGAAGCCGCCGTTCTCGATGACTTGGCAGGCGAGGCATACAAAGGCATGAATCGACTCAGGCGTCACCGCAGCGGTGAAGCGAAGCCCGCCGGACCGCATGCCCCGGAGGAACGCGATGGTGGTCCGCCCTCGAATGGACGCGTCCGCCATGGTCCGTCCGTTGTGCACGAACAGGCTCATGTGCATGGTCAGCTCCACCTTCCCCGTGGCGCTGTTGCCAATGGCCGGCATGATCTCGTTGTACACCTTGCTGCAGCGCTCCAGAACCTTGGCGGAGCGCGGATCCTCCGAGACCGCCGTATCGACGGCAGCGGAGAGCATGGTCCAGAGTTTGGCAGCGGCTTGGCGTGTGATCATGACTGGCCCCATTGTTCCTTCGCCCATGCCGCCGAATGGCGGCACTCCTTGCTCCAAGCTCGCCGGAAGCGGCCTTGGCGTTCGTTCAGTACGGCATCGAACAGAGCGTCGGTCTCTGCGAGTTGTTCGTCAGGGTCGTAGGAGCGGTCCCGGGCGCCCAGCCACTCCAGAGCCTCCGGGATCCAAGGCTCCGAACGTCGATCGCTCTCAAGCTCTCGGAACCCTGACAGCAGGCACCAGGCCACGGCTCTCTCGTGGTCACTTGAGAGGGGCTCACGTCCCGCCGCGAGCTGGACTGCGGCCACCCACCCCATCGACTCGTTGTAGCTGCGGTAGGCGAGGACGCAGGCCCGCACGCCGGGATCAGCGGGCATGGTCTCGCGGAACGCCGCCAAGAGGACCGGGCCCACAGACGCCTGCAGCGGGGTCGCCATGAGGGCGAGAATCGCTGAGTGAGCGAAGGTCTGATCGAGCTTGAAGTCGCCGGGCTTGAAGAGTCCGAGACCCAGGGCGCGTAGGTTGCCGAGTCGAGCGTAGCTGCGATCCAATGCAACGCTCGGCAGGTCGAAGATGCGTGCGTCCAGCTCCCGCGGACGCGTCGCCAGGGCAAGGAGAAAGCCGTCGACGATATGGGGCCACAGGGTCTCCCGCGTGGAGTCATCCGCCGAGATCGCCAGCTCGATCATCCGATCGATGAGCATGGGAACCGCACGCCGGATCATGGGACCGGCGACCTCCATCCAGGCGTCGAAGTGCTCCACCGGCAGCCACATCGCGAGGTCCGACAGGGCATCCCAGAGGTAAGCAGAGACCGTGGAGGGATCGACCCCTTGGAGCGTGGCCTCCAGGCGGCGGGCCATGGCCCGGGCGGAGGAGGGTCCGGCTTCGGGCGGAGCTGGTTGCCAGGCTTGGTGCAGGAGGATCGACGCACGCTCGAGCTGGACCGGTGCGCGGGAATCCAAAGCGACCGCCGCTGGCTCGGTCTCGAGGATCGCCACGAGCTGGGCGAGTTCCAGGACGCCGATCCCGTCGCCGCCCTCTCGCTCCTCGGCAACCGGGTCAACGGCATCGCCATCTTCCAGGCCGGATTGAATGACCACGACGCCCGCCTCGGTCATGGCACCTTCGATGGTCTCGTAGTCGAAACCGTCCTCGGCGCGGGACCCCATGGTCTTGCGAATGGACCGCTCGCCGGTCTCGAGGACCTCCTCAAGGGCGCGATTCTCCCGCGCAGGCATCGGCAGCGCACCGCTGAGGGGATCGACACCCCCAGACAACCCAGACGAGATCGCTGGGAGGTCAGGGCGCGGGGCTGGGGGGCCGTCGGGCTCAGGGGAGCGAGGTGAGGAGGACGAGTCAGTCATGGGCAGGCGGAGAGGCTGGTCCACGGCGAATGGGCACCTATCCTCGGGGTGCATCGGGCCTTGGGGCCATGTATCGTGAGGCCAACTGGGCCAGAACCGAGACTCGTCCCCGCCTGGGTCGGTCTCCGGGGGGCAGGCTGGTAGACTCCCGGCCGTGGTCCCACTTTGGGCCCCATTTCGCGACACCGCCCATTGCCCCATCAAGACCCCGTGACCCGCACCCTCGTCACCTCCGCGCTGCTCTACGCCAACGGGCCGCTCCACTTCGGGCACATCGCCGGCGCGTACCTGCCCGCTGACATTTACGTCCGGACCCTGCGCATGTGCGGGGAGGAGGTTCTGGCGGTCTCAGGCTCCGACGACCACGGCGTCGCGATCACCATAGCGGCCGAAAAGGCGGGCATGGACTACCCGAGCTACGTGAAGAAGTGGCACGACGACATGGCCGCCACCTTCAAGGCCCTCGACATTCGGTACGACATCGTGTCCGGAACGAGCACGTGCCCCCAACACGCCGAGTCGTCGCAGGAGTTCTTTTCGCGCCTGCTCGAGGGCGGCTACTTGATCGAGCGCGATGCCAGGCAGCTCTACTGCGAAACGGACTCGATGTTCCTCGCGGACCGTTACGTGACCGGCACGTGTTACGTGTGCGGCTTCGAGGGCGCCCGCGGAGACGAGTGCCCACAGTGCAGCACTTGGATCGACCCGCTCAAGTTCCAGGACCCCAAGTGCAAGGTCTGCGGCACACAGCCGGTGACGAAGACAACGACGCACTGGTACCTCGACCTTCCGAAGATCCGCGATGAGCACATCGGCAACTGGATTGAAGGTCACAAGTGGAAGAGCAACGTCGAGAAGTTCATCCAGAATCTCCTCAAGGACGTGCCCGAGCGGGCCATCACACGGGACATGAGCTGGGGCATCCCGCTGCCGGCCGAAGTCGGCGACAAGGGGGATGGCAAGGTGCTCTACGTGTGGTTCGACGCCCCCATCGGCTACGTGAGCTTCACCAAGGAGCTACTCGCAGCCCGCGGCGAGCCAGCCGACGCATGGGAGGCCTGGTGGAAGGGCGACGACACCCAGCTCGTGCACTTCATTGGCAAGGACAACATTCCGTTCCACTGCCTCGTCTTCCCGTCGATGCTGTACGGGGTGAAGGACTCCTACGTCCTGCCCGCTGAGGTCCCAGCCAACGAGTTCTACAACCTCGCCGGCGGCAAGTTCTCCACCTCTGAGGGCAACGCCTTCGACATCAAGACCTTTGTGTCCGAGTGGGGCGTAGACTCGACTCGCTTCTACATCGCCTCGTCGATGCCAGAGACCTCTGACTCCGAGTTCTCCCTCGAGCAGTTTGTGCAGACCGCCAATACAGCGCTCGCGAGCACCATCGGCAACCTTGCGTCACGGGTCCTGAAGTTCATCCACAAGAAGGCCGACGGCACGGTCCCCCCGATCGCTCCAGAGCACGCTGAGGAAATGGACAGCGTCCTGCTCACCGAATGCGGCCCCATGGAAGATCCGGCCGAGCACTTTCGCGCCTTCAGGTTCCGGAAGGGCGCCGAGGCGATCGTCAAGAACGCCACCGTCGCCAACGTCTTCGTGGACCGACTGGCGCCATGGGCGCTGTCTCTTATACACA
>CAJXRJ010000385.1 GCA_913058555.1 uncultured bacterium | reverse complement strand
GTCTCGTGGGCTCGGAGATGTGTATAAGAGACAGGTCGAGGATGGCCCTTGGATTGGATTCTCTTACCCGTGCTCCGAAGGACCGATGATTCAGCTTCTCTCTTCTCTGGCTCTGCTCGCTGCCCCCCTGATTGGCCTTGGTGGAGGTCTGCAGCCGGACGGGCAGTCGGAGGGGCCTCCCCAAGAAGGCGCGACGGTGAAGCAGATGGAACGGGGCGCGCCGTTCCTGTGGACGATCGAAGGGCCCGAGGGGCGGGCGTACCTCTTCGGGACGATTCACCTCCCGGATGAGCGCGTCCTCGCGCTTCCCAAGGTCGTTGAAGCTGCGTTTGGGGAGTCGGGGGCGTACTACTCGGAGATCGAGTTCTCCAAGGCGATGGAACTGGAGTCCCAACAGGCGGCGATGCTCGCCCCGGGCTCCACCTTGCCGGACCTCGTGGGTCAAGCCACCTGGGCTCGCGTGAAGGCCCGCCTCACCAAGGAGGAGGCGGGGGCGCCCGTCACCATGGGAATGGAGCGGATGAAGCCCTGGGCCGTGAGCTCGATCCTGCCTGCCCTCGATTACTTGCCGGCGCAAATGGCCGGGCAGCTACCGCTCGATCACCAGCTCTACCGGCAAGCCCAAGAAGCTGGCAAGACCGTCGGTGGGCTCGAAACGGTCCAGGAGCAGGTGGGCATCTTCACTCGCCTCTCCCCGAAGGAGCAGGCGCTCATGCTGAGAGAGACCCTGGACATGCTCGACCGATTCGAGGCCCAGGGGAAAGACGCCATGCAAGAGACGGTTCGGGCTTGGCTCTCCGGTAAGGAATCGGAGCTCCTCGCCCTCATGAAGGAGAGCTTCGGTCACGACGAGGCCCTCAAGAAGCGCCTCGAGAAGGAGCTGCTTTGGGACCGCAATCGCATCCTGGCCGATCGGATCTCCTCGCGCTTCAAGGCGAACCAAGGCACCGTTTCGTTCTTCGCAGTCGGCGCCTTGCACATGCCAGACGCGCCGAAGCCAACGCCCGAGGAAGCGGCAGCCGCCGCCCAAGACCAGACCCAGAAGACCGCCGAAGAACGGCGCAAGGAACGCAAGCTCGGACTCGTTTCGCTCCTGCGGGCCAAGGGGTACCGCGTCACGCGCGTCAACGTTCCATCGACGATGCCCGCGGTCGGCGCCGGCAAGTAAGCCAGCCCGCAGTCTCGGCGGTCATGCTCGATTGACCCCCGGAAACGCTCCACCCATGGCGGCATCCTTCCCCGCGGGGGATGCCGCGAGCGAAGACTGCTGACGAATCCTGCTAAGGAATGATCGTCCAGTTCGACGGCGCGCCGAAGGGCTCTTCGATGACCAGGGTGCCCGTCGTCGCGTCGTAGCACCACGTGGGCAACGCGACGCTCACGCAGGACTCGAGGGCTCCGAGGCCGTTGCGCGTCATGGCCGCGGGACGCCCCGCGAGACCGCGGACCTCAATGGAATGGGCGGTTCCATCGGCTGAATTCACGACGATCGAGGTCGGGCTCGAGGCCAGAAAGCCGTGCTCTTCCAAGTCCACGTTGATCGTACGGACGTTCTCGAGATCGGAAAGCGTCAGCACGCCCTGGGCCAGGTCCACGTTGAACCCAAACGACGTGAATCGATCAGGAAGGCCCTGGGTCACGTCGTAGAGCCCCCACTGGCCTCCACGGTCAGCAAGCACCGACCCGAACGGTGGGTCCAATTCGAGGGACTGCAACTCCAACCAGTCGTAGGCGGCAACGGGATCCAGCGTGGCCCAGCAATGCCCGCCGAGGTTGTTGGTGAAGCACTGGGGATCCGCAAGACGGGGAAGCAACCGGTGGGACGATCCAGGCAGGCCTTGGAAGAAGCCATCCAGGGCAACACACTGGGTCTGCAGGTAGGTCAGCGAGTCGTCCGTCGCGTACCAGGTCTGGGTAGGCACTGCGCCGAGGTTCTCAGCCATATGCCGCCCCTGGGGCAGCAGCTGCCCGGAGGCGTCCATTTCGATGACCGAGCTGCGCTGGTATTCGAAGAGTGAGGCTGGAGGCGGGCCACCGAAGAGCAGCTCCATTTCCGGGCGGATCAATGGCTCCGAGTCGTACACGTGCGAGAGCGCTACGGTGCCCGTGTGGTTCACGATCGCCGCAAACGCCCCGAGTTCCCGATTTCGATGGCGAGCGCCGTAGCTCAAGGCCGCTCCCCCACCCATCGAGAAACCGACGCCGTAGATTCGATCCAGATCGATGGGATAGGCCCTGAGGAGCAATTCCAAGAGCGCCTCCACGTGCAACTGGCTCTGAACGCTGCCGTAATGGACCTGGCCATTGCCAACGGCGCTCTGTTGGATCGGCGCCAGGAAGAACCAGTTTCGGGCCGCAGCCTCGTTGATCAGCTCCGTTGTCCGGGTGATGTCGAGGTAGGTCGTGTTCGCCCCGTGGAACCCCACGACGAGCGGCGCCTGCTGCCCACTGGGGACTGCGGGAACGAGCAGAGCAAAGAACTCCGTGAGCCCAGTGGAAGCCACCGTGATGCTGAAGACCTCGCCGTACCCGCCCGTCAACGTCGACGGCAAGTTGAACCCGTTGTCCGCTGGGGATGCGACGCGCTGCATCCAGGCAATCGTCGCCTGATTCGTTGTGATGGGAATCGCCTGCTGCCCGCCGGGGACCAGCGGAGGGAAGCCGAGGATCCGCCGGAACGAGGCGCCGCCCGAGCGAGCCTGTCCACCGGGCGGACGGGCCGCACGGGCCCGGGCCACCGCTGCGGCGGGCCGCTGGATTGGCGCCGCCACCTTCCCTTGGGGGCGCACCAGCTTGGGGGCCCGCGCCGCCGAAGGACCTTGGGCCTTCCCGGATGCGGAAGGCGCCTGCGGCGATCGGCTATTCCCCTGGATGGTCGCCGATGCACCCATGGCCGTCGACCCAAGCAGGGTCATGGCACCGGCCAAGAGGATTACGAAGAGTGATCGCATAGGGAAAGAAACGGTCCGATGGGGCGTTGGCCGCCCGCCAACGTCAGGGCCCAGGGGGCTCGTCCCCACCAGAGTAGTAGGCTAGGTCCCCGGAAGTAGGAAGAACGGGCACACAAATGCGGTTCGATCCCTCCCCAGGAATTCGACGGCGACGCAAGGGTCCTGGCGCCCGATCCACTCTCAATCCGGTCCATAGGCCAGCGGGGGCGGGCATGCGACAGCAGGACGCACCCGTGAAGAATACTTCAGGCGCGCACGCTCTCCACGACAAGGGCATGCCTCAATTGCCACTACCCAGCCACACCCCGCGGATGGGCACCCTCGCCGGCTACTTGCCCTTCTTGTCGTTACCTGGGCCGAGCCGGACCTGAATGCGCTTGCGCGCCCCGGAAAGTGAGACGATGCGGGACTCCCGCTGGCCCTTCCCTCGCTGGACCACAAGTCGCCACTTCGCCCGGCCCACGCCCGACCTTCGGAAGACTCCCCGAGCCCCCTTCGCCTCTGGAATGCTCACCTTCTGGGGCAGGTCTGCGCGCCCGCCTTTGGCTGGAGGCAGTCGATGTAGCGACACCTTCGCCCCCTTGGCCCGCTTCCCCCCGGCATCCGTGACGGTCACCTCCACAAGTGTGGCAGGGCGAACGGAGATCACTCCCACGTCCACCGATTCTCCGGCCCGCAAGATCTGGACCGGGAGCTGCACAGATTCGAAGCCGCCACTCCGGGCGGTGATGGTCGTCTTCCCCGGGGGCAGGCCCCGGATCTCGAATTCGGGGCCGTTGACCCGGAATGTCCCCCCCCGCAAACCGACAAAATCGAGGTCAGCGATGGTGGCACCCGAGCCGGCTCGGACCAAACGACCGCGCACGGTCGCCGGCTCCGGCTCGATCTTCGTCTCCATGACGACCCGGAACGGCGTAGCCCCTTCCCCCCCATCGTCCGCGTGAACGAGGACCGGGCCCCCCATTTCATAACCGGACTGCAGAGTCGTGACCCGCCACGTCATCCCCGGGTCGAGCTCGATGGACGCGCTCCCGTAGCGATCCGTGTTCGCACGCCGCATTCGCACCCGGCGCTTTTTGCGTCCAGGCTCGACCGCGCCCTCAGGAACCGATTCGGCGCTGACCCGTACGCCGCGTAGGGCACGGCCGTGTTCGCCCACGACCACGAAGGGGACATAGCGGGCCTTCCGGATTTCGAACGTCGGCACTTCGCCATCCCGCCATCGCGCCGCGACGGGTGCATAACCTTCGGTGCGGACGCGCACGCGCCGCGCCTCCGGCACCCTCCCTTCGTAGGTGTAGCTTCCGGAGGCTGACTCCAAGTGCGCCCAAGCCGACCAACCGGTCGCCCCGAAGATTCGTTCCTCGAACGCCACTTCAATCGACGCCACGGGACGCCCCGCAGTGTCGACGACCCGGAAGTTGCGACGGGGCCGGTCCTGAACTTCGAGCACGACGCCGGTCCTGCTCTCGCCCAGCTGCAGGGGCTCGGTCACGTCGGCAAAGGAGATCATCCCTGCCTCCGCCCGATGAAGCGCAAGGAGCTGTCGATTGCAGGGCACAGATTCGGCCGTGAATGACCCATCCGGCTGAAGTGCCGCAAAGGTACCGCGGGCCTTGCTCAAATCGGACTTCGGGTTGAGCAGCGCCCCCATCACCGAACGCGCGTCGCCCTTGGGGACGACGAGAACCCCGTCGCCGGGCCTGAATCCCCCACTCCCCTGGACTCGACCGGAGAGGGTCCCGGTGCCAGTCATGCGCAGCCGAATCTCGCGGCTGGCACTTCCTTCGCGGACCACGATCTCCCGCTCAACCCGTGCGCCGCCCGGGCCTTCAAGGGTCACGACGGCGCGACCGACCGGGATGCCCTTCACCAAGAAACGGCCCGATAGGTCGGTCGTGGCGGCGGGGAATGGCGCACGCTCGTTGCCTTGCGACAACCCGGAGACCTCGGGACGGATCCGGACCGTGACATCGCTCAGGGGGACTTCGGTGCTGGCCTCGACGACCATGCCTTGCACGGATTCGCCCTGGCTGGCGCTGACCGTGACCTCGGCCGTCTTGCCCGCCATCAAAACGACGCCGGGCGCCGATCCGGGTGGGCATCCCTCCACGGTCATCACGACGGTGACGGTACCTGGACTCAGCTCTTCGAAGACGAGCGAGCGCTTCCCCTTCCAGGGCTGTCGTTCCATCGGAGACCCGCGCCGAGCGTCCTTCCCTCGATACAATTCGACGGAGCCCGGCGCCGTCGCGGTGAAGCCATCGGCGTGCACGATCAGGCGCGCTGGCCGCACCATCTCCACCAGCGCAACATCCTCGGAGGCCGTCGCCGCGATCGCGTTCACGGACGCCCGCAAGAAGCCGGGCGCATCGACCTCAAAGTCGAGCAGCGCCGGCCCCCGCCAACGAAGCTCGTATTCCCCGTCCGTCTCCTTGGGCGTGCAGGCGATGTCCCCGCGGAATCTCACTCCGGCAGAAGACGCCCGCCGGATCCGTGCCCCGGTCACGCCATCGCGCGTGAGGCCGTCGATGGCCCTGATTCGCAGGGTGGCCCAGCCCGAAAGATCGGCGCTGGCCGGGGCAGCTTCACGGCCGGCCTCGCCTCCATCCACGACGCCGGCCACTGGCAGTAGATCCGGACCGGTCTTGGACGGGTCCGTGGGACCGTCGAGGGCGGCGCCACTCGAGCCCCCGGAAGGGGCTCCGGAAACGCCCGCGTACTCCACACCGAGCCCCGGCTGATCGGCGCCGAACATTCCTGAACCGAGGACGGCCAGTCCCAGGAACAGCAGGACGGCGACGGTGAGGAGGAGACGGTTCTTCAAGGGAGGCCAGGGAGCGCGCCGGGGTTGGAACCGGGCACGCCCATCAGGGTAGCGATCAAAGCCCGATTCCGAAGTCCACGAACGATCCGAAGCTGCGGCCGTCCAAGGACAGGACCTGGACGCGCTCGCCCTCCCGGTCCAGGACGCAGACACGGGTGTAGCGGTCGGAGCCCCCGGCCTCGATGGCGAGGGCCGAGGGCTGGTCCACCTCGGGCGCCCCGTCCCGCGCCCCCTCCGTGGCGAGAGCAGCGACCGGACGCCCTGCCGCGTCGTAGAGATAAAGACCCGAATGGTCCCCGCGGGTGGCCACCAGAATCCGACCGTCCCCCACGACCGCAACGGCCTCGGGGGTCCCTAGGCCTGGCTCCACCGGGAACGCGAATCGAAAACGAAGGCGCCCGTCGGGCTCGCCCTCAAAGACCTGAACGCGATTTGCCCCCGCCTCGCACACGGCGAGTTCCCCAGCCCGGTAGTCGAGGCCACGTATGCGATGGTACTGGCCTTCGGGATCCCCCATCGGAGCCACGGATCGCCCCTTCCCCGACGCCAGGTGCAGCACCTGCAACCCGTGCCGGCGGTCACCGGTCGAGGCCACGAGCAGGATCTGATCGTCATCGCTCCCCGACACACGCACGTCCACGGGCGTCCCAAGGAAGCCGTGGGCGTCGCGCTCGGGCAGCTCCAGATCGTCGTCCCCAACGGACGCCACCTCTTGGCCGAAGAGCGTGAAACACCGCACCCTGCGCGCCGCGGCGTCGGCGATCCAGAGCCGGTGGTCGTCGTCCACATCGATGCCGTCGACGCTCGAACGGCCGATGGCCTCGTCTTTGAACCGAAAGCGCGTCTCGAGCGGCCTCCCGTCGAGATCGAATGACGCGACTTCAGCGGTCAACGCGTGCCATCCAACGTAGAGGACGCCGCTGTGGAGCTTCAGGCTTCCTTGCATGCTGCGCCTACGTTACTCCACTTTGTCCCGCGCCTGCCCTCGGCCCGTGAAGGTGATTCGCACGAGCTCGGCGGGGACCCCAACGCGCAGGGGAATCCCGATGACGCCCAGCCCACGGCTGACGATCAGAACCGCCCGCCCGAGGGGTACGCGCAGCCCAGGATGGGAGGGGCCGAAATCCCGTAGGAACGGAAGATCGACCTGCGTGCCGTGGCTGTGGCCGGACAGGACCGCATGGGCGCCGAGGCGCGCGAAAAGAGGCGCCGCCTGGTGGCCATGGGTCAACGCGACGCAGAGATCGCACTCCCCCATGCCGATCATCGCGCTCTCCACGTCAACACGCTTGCCCTCCTCGAGGTCTTCGACACCGGCAAAGCCCACCGTCGCACCGTCGACATCCAGCACGCGCCCAGTGTTCCGTAGGAAGCGCCACCCCACCCCATTCGGATCGCGGCCCCCGTGGTTCCCTGGGGGCGCCGCGAGGGCCGAGGCCATTTCCGGTTCCCGCCGGGCCTTGTAGTCATGATTCCCGAAGACGGCGAAAGTGCGTCGGGGCTGAGGGCT
>CAJXRJ010000384.1 GCA_913058555.1 uncultured bacterium | reverse complement strand
GAGATCATGCCTAGTCTCGTGGGCTCGGAGATGTGTATAAGAGACAGGATCTGTGTCAGGTCGAGCCTCATCGACACGCGGCCGTTCGACGGCGCCTGAAAGATCTGTCCGGGCGCTTGAAGCCGACCGATGGACCCTGCGAGGCAAAGATTGCCTTGCCCTAGCGGCACAGAGCCCTGGGTGCGGCTCACGAGGAACAGGCCGAAGACTCCCCAGGGTAGGCCATCGGCGAGCAACGTCAGGTTGTTATCCGACGCCATAGCCGACCCCACCGCGCCCATCGTGCTGGGCAGGCCCGAGCTGTTGGGCAACGAGCTGCAATAGTTCGACCCAAGGATGTCCGACTGAGCGGTCCAAACTCGAAACGCGGACCGCTCTTCATTGGGTCGTACATTCCATCCGGGGAATCCACCCTGCAGCGCTCCAATCGACCCCCTGTCACCGACGCGGTTCCCGTTCCAAATCAAGTAGTTGGGACTCAGGGGCGTCACGGGCGAGACCAGAACCCAATACTGCTCTCCGGCGAGAAGCGTCAGCTCTGGCGGAAACTCAAACCCCTGGAGGATCGTCGGGTTCGCTGCTGGGTAATCCTGGAACAACGTCCTCCGCTCCGACGAGACCAGCAGGTCCGCAGGCTCTCCGTTGAAGTCGCTGTACACGTCCACCTTAATGATGGCGAGAAAGGGCCCGTTGTCGGCCGTCATCGCCAGTTGAATTCGATCCAGCGTTCCTGAACCAGCGGAGACGAACGACATCGCCGGAGAGATGAACCGATCGAATGGCTCGTAGTCGGCAACGACGTACCCACCCTCAGGTTCGTAAACGTCCCCCGCGGCAAGGTTGCTGAAGACCACGTCAGCGAGGGCAGGCGAGGTCGTAGCCGCCAGGGCGGCGAGGAAGATCGTCTTCAAGTTGGTCGTCATAGGTCGTTCCTGTCGCTGCGCTCTCTTCAGGGCTCTGAGGCACGCCACGGCGATTCCCGTGCGGGGCCGATCCTTCCGCCGTGCCGGCGGTAGCTCCAAGATAGACACCGAGTCCCTTGGAGTATCGATGCGACGCCCCGTGACGCTCGAGGGGGGCGCTCTTTGGATGGTCGAGTCTTCGGCCGGTCCTGAGGATAAGTCGATCTCCGTGGGTCAGCAAGGCAGCGACTGGCCCCACCGGCCCCTTGGCCCTTCACACCGCCTCCATCCAGGACCGCCCCGCCCCCTCACCTGTCGCAAGCTGATCCGCCACATCGGCGCCCGCTACCTGACACCAACCCTCGCGCCCGCCGGACCGCCTCTGCAGCCAAGCCTCCACCTCGCCTGGTCAAGGGGTTCGATGGGCGACGTCGCCACGCCACAGCCGGCACCCCATGTGGAGTGTGGTCTGCTCGTCGCCCCCCAAACCTCGTAGCTTGGACCGCCTAACGCCTGCACATCGACGAGCTCGGTTGCGACGGGTGCCAGGTCAACCGCGACGACCTCAAGCGCGGGGGCGACACGGCCCTCGCACCCTTGTTCAAGACCATCGAGGCTTCGACCGCGCGCATCATTCGTTGAGCGGGAGCGAAATGGTGGCTTGCTACCGCAGCGTCACCGAAACGCCCGTCGTGAGCTGACTCGTCGCGGTGCCCGCAAGGGTGTCGCGATGCCATGCTTGGAACGACCATGTTTCCCCGGGCAGGCCCATAACCGGGCCGTTGGGAAGCGATAGGGCGGAGAGGTCAAGGGAGAACGTCAGTGCGCCGGCGGCGCCCGAATTCATGATCTGGCCCGGCCCTTGGTAGCGACCGATTCCGCCAGTCAGGCAGAGCAGGCCCGGCGACGTGCCGAGGGGCATAGGCGCGCCGAACGTGCGCGAGCCGAGAAGCATGGCGAACTGATTCGCCGGCAGTTGGGCGGCAGGTAGCTCAATGCGGTTTAGGGTCGTCGATCCGGACCCATAGGCCGTTAGCGTGCCGGCCGCGCCACTGGAGTTCGGTGTTTGGGCGCCGCAGATTCCTTGGCCGATAGCGCTCAAGGTCCCGTTGTCGTAGACCTGGATCGGAGCGTCGGAATGGGATGGGCTGCGGAGAAGGATGGCCTCGGGATCGCGGTCTCCGTCCAGATCTCCCATCGTGATGGCATAGGTGCCGATGGGATCGCCCGGAAACAGGAGGACCGGCGCCGCGAACGAGCCGCCGGGGAGCTGCTCGCAATAGACGACGTCATCCCATGCAACGCGCCGCGAACTGAAGATGTCGAAGTCTCCGTCGCTATCGACATCGGCAATGTCGATGGGACCATCAAAGTCCGCCAGTTGCAAAGGGATCGGCTGCCCGAGCATGCTCGTGCCGTCGCCGCGGTGGAGGGTGGGAGCCGTGCGATAGGGTTTCATGATGACATCCATGAACCCGTCCGAATCGAAGTCCTCGATGGAGATTGATCCGACCCAGAGAACATCTGGCCCGACCTGAAGGACCGCAGGCGCGAATACTCCGCCGCCTTGGTTGAGCGAAACAAAGATCTGGGAGAGTCCGCTCGGTACTTCGCCGTCGTGAACGATGTCGGGAAGTCCGTCGCCGTTGACGTCGGCCGCTTGGATAACCAGTGCCCGAAAAGTCTCGCTGACGACGTTGGTGGGGGGCGCGAATCCACCTCCGGGAAGGCTTAGGAGCAGGTCGGCCGCCCTGAGATTGTTTGAGGCGGCGGAGGCCCTCACGATCAGTACGTCCATGAGGCCATCGGAATTGAAGTCACGGACTTGGACATCCCTATGGGCCGTCGTAGGCAGAGGCGTAGGGCTCCCCTGGGGCGCGAACGTCGTGGTGCCGTCGTTGATCAGGACCTCAATCACCGAGGTGTTATCGATTCTTGTTTCGAGCACGATGTCCGTGTCTCCATCCCCCTCAAAGTCGACTGGCTTGATGAAGGATGGGGCATAGCCCGGCGCACGCAAGAGGGCGACACGGGCGAGTTCTCCGCCGCCGAGATTCTCGACCCAGCCAAGCGTCCCCTCGGGCCTAGAGCTCGCGAGGATATCTAGGTCGCCGTCGCTATCTAGGTCTGCAACCCCATAGGAGGTGACTTCCGATACCGCCTCGTTTGCCCAATTCACGGCGCCGAAGTAGCCGCTCGCCGCGGGAAGCCCACCAACTTGCCATTGGAGCCCTTCGCCGGAATTGAAGATCAGGTCTTCGCGGCCGTCGCCATTCAGATCCCCGATGACCATGCCCCTGCGTGGTTCCGCAGTGGTGGGAACAGGGGGGCCGAACACCCCGGGTGCCACCTGCTCGAAGGCCAATACGGTGGCGTCCAGGGTGGGAAGGTACGTGGAGTTCAACAGGTCCAGATCGCCGTCGGCATCAATGTCGAAGAAGACCGTCGTGTTCTGGGTTTCGAGGCTCGGAATGAGCGAAACGGGAGCGGCGTAGGTGCGAGGCCCTGTCGCTTGGAAGTACTGGATCCCGGTTCCCTTGACCTGGAAGATCTCCATGAGTCCATCGCCGTTGACATCCCTCAGCGAAAGGGGGAACAGCGCGGAGCCACCGTGGCCGGACAGCAGAGCGGTCGGCGCGAAAGCGCCGCCACCGATCCCAAAGTTCACGCGCAGGGTGTTGTTGATTGCCGGGCTAGCAAGGTCCACAAAACCGTCCCCGTCAATGTCCTCGACTTCAAAGATGCCGAACTGCCCCGACGTGATGAACTGAGCGGAGCCAGGAAACGTACCGCCTACGTTTTCGAACCAGGCGTGGTCAAAGTTCGTTCCGTTGTAGCGCACGGTCAGGAGGTCCAGAGCGCCGTCGCCGTTGACGTCGGCGAGCCTTCCTTCCAGATAACCGCTCTCGGGAAGGCTGAGTGCTCTTGTCGTGAAGCCACTGGGGCTCGTCGTGATGATGCGGATCGGGGTGCTCGGATCGGCGGTGCTGATCAAGATGTCGGGGTCGCCGTCACCATCAATGTCCCCAAGGTCGTACGTCGAGATGCGGGGATGCCCGGGCTCGATCCGGATCGGCACGTCAAAGGCTCCACCGCCGAGTCCCCTGAACAACGCGAGCCCCCGGTTGGCTTCGTTCCGCATGATCACATCGACATGGCCGTCCCCGTCAAAGTCCGCAGCCTCAGGGTCGATTCCTGTGCCAACGTGGGTGATGGCTGCCGTGGGTTCCATGAACGGCGACTGGGCGTAGGCGTCTCCCGAGATGATGGCACCCATGAGCGCTGCCGCGACGGGCAAGGCCGAGGCCGAGGCCAAGGGGCTCGAAACGGAGGCCGACCGAGGGGCTGGGGCGAATGGAACGGAGCGAAGGGTCGGCATTGTGAGAAGAGGCCAGGTACTGATAGAAGCGATCGGCAGGGCCGCCCGCGCGGCGCGCGGTGAAGACTAGCTTGGCTTGGGGGCCGGCAGTCACGGGGTGCCAACGACCATGGCAATCTCGGGGCCATTTCTGGTTCAACAAACATCCGTTTTGACCCACGGTGGCACTCTCCGGGCAGGAACCTAGAAATCGAAGTACGGTGCCAGGATCATCTTTTCGCTTTTGATCCTGGCGGTTGAGTTGCGAGCACACGCCCTGCCAATCTGAGGGTGCCAAGCTGGCTGAAAGCGAAAAAACGACCCTGGCTCGGTACTTTGGCCGGAGGAGCGAGGCGGCGCAGCTCGGGGCGCGTAACGAATTGACCGCACCGGAGCTCATCGGCCGCTACCAACGTCAAGAGCGAGTGGGTGGACTATGGGCGCGCCCCCGCCCCGTCGCAGGGGGGCGACAGGGCGGGGGCGCTTCAGAAGCCTTCAGCAAGGCTTCAGCTGAACGGCCACCCTCTGGGGCCGGACGCGCTGACGGCTGAAGGGTTCATCCCCATCAGTTGAAGTCGATCTGAAGTCCGTCGGTGAAGTTCGAGCCGAGGCCAACTCCGTCGCGGTACCACGCCTGGAAGTTCCACGTGTCGCCGTTCATGACGGCGACCGAACCGGAGCCCTGGGGCATCGTCGGCAGGTTGATGGTGAGAGAGAACTCGCCCGTGGCGCCCGAGGAGAGGATCTGGGAGGGAAGCTGGTAGCGGCCGATGATGCCACCGAGGCAGATGTTCCCGTTGCTCGTGCCGCCAGCGCCGGGCACGAAGGCTTGGGTCATCGAGGTCACGAAGATGCCGAACTGGTTCGGCGGAAGGTCCGAGGCCGTAAGGGTGACGTCGTTGTCCGCAACCGCCAGGCTGCCGCTCGCGCTCATCGAAGCCGGAACGCCGGTGGAGTTCGCAGCCGCCATGCAATAGTTCGTACCGAGGCCGCTGCCCGACGGGGAGAAGCCAGTCGTGTAGGTTCCACCCGAGAAGACCTCGGTCGTGGTGATG
Organism: uncultured bacterium; assembly: GCA_913058555.1. GTDB lineage: Bacteria > Planctomycetota > UBA1135 > UBA1135 > Saltatorellus. The sequence goes on along the minus strand of CAJXRJ010000384.1, from coordinate 1,975 downwards.
GCATTCATCGGCGGCGCCGGGTCGAACATCATCGTTCCGAGGTTGTAGTTGTGCAGCGGCGCCGGGTTGTCCTCAAGCATCCAGAGCACCCCGGCTGGGTCTAGCGCTAGACCGTCGATGTCAATGACCCCCGCGGGGTACGGCGCGACGATCGTCTCCGTGGCCATCACGGCATCAACGGCCACCACTCCGTTTCCGCTGGTGCCGCTGGTGTCCACATACCCACCCGCGTCGTTCGAGCAGTAGATCAGGCCCGTTGCAGGGTCGATGTCGACACCACCGAAGTCACCAGCGGTCGACGCGACGGCGAAGAACAGCGTGCAGTCGCCGGTCACTACGTCGACGTCCCAGAAACCTTCTAGGCCAAGGGCGTCGTTGTCGTAGCCGAGCAACATCCCATTGTTGTATCCGAGACCGAGGGGCACCAACGTTCGACCGGCATCGTTGAAGGTTCCGACCGCGGTGGCCGGATTCGGATCGTTGTAGGGCCAGGCGAGTAATGCCGAGCCATCACCGATGTACATCACGCCGCCGACGTCATCATCGGCGAGGCCCCAGACCTCGCCGTCCGCCCACAGCGCGCTGGTGTTTGTGCCGGAGCTGGTGTTGAAGTAGTGGTTATCATCGAGCGTCACGTCGTCGGTGCCGTAGACGATCTGAGCCGCGGCGAGAGGCGTGGCTGCGAGGAGCAGCGCAGGGGTCAAAAGCTGTTTTGTGTTCATCACGAATGGAGTTGGAAAGGGAGCTGATCCACCGCCGCCCACGACCATGTCGATGCCTTTTGGCATGGGATTCCTGATGGACGCGATCGGCCGAGGGATCTACAACGAGACTAATGACTCGGGCCCATAGCACGGGCCATCGCTCTGTAAAGTCAGGAGTCCCCTGCTCCCGGATAGCTGCCCCCCACGAATGCCCCGCCCCAAGACCCTCCTGCTCGCCGCCCTTGCCGCTGCGGCCAGTGTGCTGATTCTCATTCTGGCCCGGCCCCAGTCCATGGATCCAGCTCCCGAGGAATCAGCCATTGCATCCACCACCCCCCCAGAGCACACGGTCGACACGGGAGTCGCAGCGCTCACGACGGGCACGCAACGATCCGCGGCCATCGAAGCAACTACCTGGACGGTCGTGATCATCGACGAGGGGGGCCAATCGATCGCCAACGCCCAGGTCGTTGCGAGCCAGACTGGGCAGCCACGGCTTGAAGCGTTCGGTGATACAACCTGGGATGGTGTCACGCCAGGTACTTGGACTCTGGCCGTGCGAGCTGACGGTCGTCCTCTTTGGCGCCGAGACGTGACCATTGAAGGAGGAACGCAAACGAGAACGCGGGTTCAGATCGGCCCCGGCGTCCTATTGGATGGCCGCGTTCGCGACACTGCGGGACGCGCCTGCCCGGGGCGAATCGTCGGATTCATGCCGCGGGGCGCACGTGCGCCAGAGGCACCTGCTCTCTGGCTGGAACTCCCGCACACGCGCTCCCGCGAAGACGGCAGCTTTCGGATGCTGCTCCCTGAAGCCGGCGACTGGCGGCTCTTTATCGGCTGGGGTGGGAAGGTGGCCTTCGAAGACCGGAGGCCAGCGGCGCTCGCCCCCGGGGGCCCCTCCTTCGTGGAGGTAACGGTGCCTTCCCCCACGCGCTTGACCGCGATCGTGACGGACCCACCAAACATGGCCCGCCTTGCAGCCCACGGCTTCAGTGTTTACCGAAGAGCCGACCTTCTGGCGGCCGATCGTCCGAACCCAAACCCAACTCGACCGTCCCCGGGGGGAAGCACCGACCCGCCCGAAACCGAGGATTCTGTCGCCGAACGCGAGGCTGCCGAAGCGGCGCAGGTGGTCGTCTCCAACGACGCGGAACGCAAGCTACGAATGGCGGTCGTGCCTGAGGGCTTCGCCAAAGCCAAGTCTGGCATCTGCAATGCGGACGCTGTCTCTTATACACATCTCCGAGCCCACGAGACTAGGCATGATC
>CAJXRJ010000383.1 GCA_913058555.1 uncultured bacterium | reverse complement strand
AAGAGACAGGGGCGAAGGTGATCATGTCGACCTCGGGGGCGTCGGTGTCGGCGCGGCCGCAGACGAATCCGCCGTCGGGGTCAGGCGGTTCGTCCACGAGAACCTCGACCACGGAGCCGATGGCGGCCTCCTGGGTCTTCTTGAGCTGGGCGTCGCGCTCGGCGAGGACCGCGTCGCGGCGGGCCGCGGCGACGTCCTCTGGGACGGCGCCATCAAGGTCGAACCCGGGCGTGCCTTCCTCCGGCGAGTAGGTGAACGCGCCGAGGCGCGAGAGGCCGTAGTCGCGCACGAGGTCCACGACCTGGGCGGCGTCCTCGTCGGTCTCCCCGGGAAACCCGAGCAGCACCGTCGTGCGGAGGGTGATGTTCGGCACCTCGCTCTTGAGCCGGTCGAGGATCTTGCGGACCTGGTCGCCGCTGCCCGCGCGCCGCATGGCGCGGAGCGTGTTCGTCGCGGCGTGCTGGATCGGGATATCGAGGTACGGCACGACCTTCGGGTGGTCCGCCAGGAGCTTGGCGAGGTCCCACGGGAAGCGGTTCGGGTACGCGTACATGAGCCGCACGCGCGCGTCACCGTCGAGATCGGCCAGGGACTGGACGAGCTCGGGGAGCTCCATGCCAAAGTCCCGGCCCCAGGCCGTGGAATCCTCGGCCACGACGACGAGCTCCTTCACGCCCGCGCCGATCAGCTCCTCCGCCTCTTCGCAGACGGCCGCCGGCCGCTTGGAGCGGTGAGGGCCACGGATGCCGGGGATGGCGCAGAACGAACACGTGTGGTCGCAGCCGTGGGAGATGCGCAGGTAGGCGTAGCTCCCCGGGGTGGCGAGCAGGCGCGAACCTTCCCGGGCCGGCTCCCGCAGGCCGGGACCTGCGAGGTAGCGCTGATGGCTGGCGTCGCCCTCGGAGATGCGCTTGATCGACTTCGCGAGCTCGCGGTAGTCGCTGATCTCCGCGAAGACGTCGACCTCGGGGTACTGGCGCGCGAGCGTGTGCTTGTAGCGCTGCACCAGGCAGCCCGCCACAACGACCGCGCCGAGGTCCCCGGCCTTCTTGCGCGCCACGAGGTCACGGATCGCCCCGTGGCTCTCCTCCCGCGCCGGCCCGATGAAGGAACAGGTGTTGAGCACCACCGTGTGGGCTTCGGCCGGATCGCCGGTCACGACGAGCCCCTCATCGGCCATGCGGCCGAGGATGAGCTCAGAGTCGATCAGATTGCGTGCGCAGCCCAGGTGGACAAGCGCGACGAGGTCGGTGGTTTGGACGGACAAGGACGATTTGGGGGATCAGGAATGCGCGAAGCGGCCCTCCCACTCCTCTGGCGTGAGGAGGATATCACGGGCCTTCCCGCCCTTGTACGGCCCGATCAGCCCCTCCTGTTGTAGTTCGTCCAGGACTGCACATGCCTCGTCGAATTCCATGTCGAATTCACGCTGCAGGAGGGAGACCGCAACCCGGCCCTCCTGGACCACCACCCGGCCGGCAGCGAGCAGTCGCTGACCGTCCGAGGAGGCGACCACGGGGACCGAAGGGGCAGACGGAGCGGGGTCCTCGGTCCCAGAAAGGGACTCCGTGAGGGCCTCGGCGAGGGCTTCGACATCGGCCTTGGGCGCCTCTGGGGGCGCTTTTGGCTCGAGGATGACGGTGGCTTCGGCGTCGGAATCGGCCCCATCGGAGGCCCCGGGCTCGTCTTCGTCTTCTTCCTCAGCCTTGGGCGTGGCGATTTCGGCCTCGGCCTCTCCCACGTTCTCTTCCGGGTCCTCCCAATCCTCTTCCCACTCGCCTTCGTCCTCACTGGACTCGGATTCCGCGGCGGGCGCCGCATTCTCCTCGGGCTCCTCCGGTTCTTCGGAGTCCTCTTCGTCCTCGAGCTCGGCGGCTTCCTCGGACTCGTCGTCTTCTTCGTCGTCCTCGACGACCTCCCACTCCTCGTCCACGTCCTCGGGATCGATGGGGTTGCCGTCCTCGTCGACGTACTCGTACTCCTCTTCCTCGCCCTCTTCGAGCTCGGCGGCCTCCTCTTCGTCGTCCTCTGAGTCTTCTTCTTCGTCCTCGCCCACCTCGACGAGCTCGTACTCATCGCCAAGGTCCTCGGGATCGATGGGGTTGCCGTCTTCGTCAACCCACTCGACGTCTTCTTCTTCCTCTTCGTCGAGCTCGGCGGCCTCTTCTTCGTCGTCTTCGAGCTCTTCCTCGGAGTCCTCGGCGAGCTCCTCGGTCTCGAGCTCAGCTTCGGGCTCTTCCTCGTCCTCGTCTTCTTCGAACTCCGCCTCCAGGATCTCCTCTTCGAGCATCTCGTCGGCCTCGCCCTCGAGCTCGACTTCGAGAGCGGCGCTGGGGGCCGGGCTCGGAATGATGTCTTCGATGACGTCGGAGGTGAGGTCCTTGGCCGCGACGGGCAACGGCGCCGCCTCAGGGAAAAACAGGGACTCCGGCTCGACAGGCGGCTCAACGACGGGCGTCGACTCGGCGACTTCCTCGGACTCTTCAGGCTCGGCTTCGACCGCAGAGCCCCCGGAGACGACCGACTCAAGCTCTTCCTGGGCCTCTACTTCCAGCTCATCCTCGAGGTCGTCCTCGCGGCGCGGCCAATGGCCGGTGGGATCCACCTCAGGGATGTCTTCAAGCTCGGAGGGCTGCAGCTCGGCCAGGGCCAAGTCCGCTGGGCTGGGCTCCTGGAACGGCTCCTCGAGGTCCACCTCGTCCTCGGCATAACCCGTTTCCCATGCGGGTGCGGGGGGAAGGGACACCTCAGCGGGCATCGCCCCGGCCTGCATCGCCTGGGCAGAGACGTCCCCTGCCCGGGCGATCTCGGCGGGGTCCGCGAGGACCTCCTCCACCGACGAAGCCATGGGATGGGCCGCCCCCGTGTTGGCCCCCGTGTTGGTTGGAGACGCCGGGACCGGCGCCTCGGGCACCGACGGCATGAGCGGCTTGACGCCCTCGGGGAACTCGGTCGGCCCGACGGTCGTCGCGCCCTCGCGGCGGACTGCGGACTCGAGCGCGTCGGCCTCGACCTGGCTCAGGCCCGGGTTCGCACCCGTTCCCTGGGACCCGGCATCGCCGAAGGGGGCGCTGAAAGGATCGCTGGCACCGGCGAGGGGATGGGCATGGGGCGACGGCGTATTGCTGTGCTTCGCGGGCGTGTCGACCAGCGGCATCGGTGCGGACATCTCGTCCTGGAAGTCGAAGGGCGCGATGTCCGGAGCCGACGGCGATGGGATCGGCACGGGGGCCGAGTACGCGGGCGCCGCCGTCAGCGGATGAACGTGCGAGGGGGGGCCGCTCGGCGCCTTCGCGGCAGCTTCCGCGGCGGCCTCGTCCCTCTGCTTCGTTTCCGCCGCCGTCAGGGGCGCGGCCCCATCGGGGATCTCGCCGCGAAGGCGCACGTCCTCCGGATAAGGAGACGGCGGGACCGGCTGGGTCTGCTGATAAGAGTCCGACGCGCGGCGCCAGACGTCCTCCATGTAAGCAAGGGCCTTCTCGTCGGGGGCGAGGGCGGCCGCTTCGTCGTGGGAGACACCCTCGGATCCGCCGCTGGCCAGGGCGTCGCCCAAGGTGACGGGGTTGGCCCGGCGCTTGGACTTGGTCTGGATCTTCCGGCGACGCTGGCCGCCGCGGCCGAGCCCTGTGCCTTCCGCGCCAAACTCGTCTTCCGTATGCCGCGGAGCGCTTCTCTTCACCCGGCCCGCGAGGGACTTCGCGCCCGCCACGGCCCCGGTGACCGCGCCAACGAGCGCGCTGCCCATGCCGAACCCGTCCGCGTCGTCTTGGACTGGACCGAAATCGTCGTCGTCGAAGGGCGCGTCGAAGGACTCACCGTCTTGGACCGCGGGCTTCATCAGGAAGGCGAACCAGACCGAGGCCGCGATCACGGCGAGGCCCAGGAGGATGCCGGCCCAGGCGCCGCCGAGGGCCTGGGTGATCGCGCCGCCGGTGCCTTCACCGAGCTGGCCGCCCGCGCCGGGGCTGAGGGCGCTGGCGATGGCCGCCAGTCCGAAGCCGCTGACCGCCGCACCTGCGACGTAGCGCAGGGGCTCCGTCCGCAGGCTGCCGATCACCATCAGCGCGCCGATGATGGCCACGGAAGCCGCGATGGCAAGGGCCGGCCAGGGGCCCACCCATGCGGACACCATGGACGCCAGGGCCGCGGTACCGCCCAGCCCCTCGGCGGACAGGTCGGTCCCGTCCATCAGCGCCTTGGCCACAGCGGCCGCGGGCAGGCAGCCCACCAGGAACAGCACGCCGCCGATCAGCTCGAGCCCACCGCCTTCGCCTGTTCCAGCGCTGGCGGCGCGCACGCGCCTACGGATGTCGTCGGACGCCGGCGCACCGTAATCCCCCCTCTCGTCGTCGAATTCGCTCTGCATCGGATCAGCCCGCCAGGTTCTTTTGGTTCTCTTCCCAGTCCTCGAGGGTCATGAAGATCTCGCGCGCCTTCGAGCCCTTATGCGGGCCGAGGATGCCCGCGTCTGTCATTTGGTCGATGAGCCTCGAGGCCCGCGTGTACCCAATGTTGAGGGCACGCTGCAGGAGGCTCGCCGAGCCGCGCTTGTACTTGAGCACCACGGTCACGGCCTCGTTGAACATCTCGTCGACCTTCTCGCCGCCCTGGGCGATCTCGCCGGGGGGCGCCGTACCAGTGGCCGTTTGAATGAGCTGCTGGTCGAAGTTCGGTGCCGCGTCCTTGCAGACGTGGTCCACCAGGGCCTGTAGCTCGTGGTCTTCCACGAGGGCGCCTTGGACGCGGATGAGCTGGCTCGAGGCGGGCGGCGAATAAAGCATGTCGCCCTGGCCGAGCAGCTTCTCGGCGCCCATCTCGTCGAGGATGACGCGACTGTCAATCTTGGACGCCACCTGGAACGCAATCCGCGTCGGCAGGTTGCCCTTGATGACGCCGGTGATGACGTCCGTAGACGGCCGCTGGGTGGCGACAATCACGTGGATACCGACGGCACGCGACTTCTGCGCGAGGCGCGTGATCGAGCCTTCGGCCTCCTTCTTGGACTGCATCATCAGGTCCGCCATCTCGTCGATGACAAGCACGATGTACGGCACGTGGCGGGGCGTGTATTCCTCGCTGAACTCGTCGCCGAGGCGCTCGCGGAGCTTCTCTTCGCCGAGCTTGTTGAAGCCCTTGATGTTCTTGACGCCCGCGTTCTTGAAGAGCTCGTAGCGGCTCTCCATCTTCTCGACCGCCCACATGAGGACGTTCGTGGCCTGCTTCATGTCGGTGACGACCGGAAGCTGCAGGTGCGGGATCTCGTGGAACATCTGGAGCTCCACCATCTTCGGGTCGATCAGGATGAGCTTGACGTCGTGGGGCGAACGGGTCAGCAGGAAGCTCGCCACGATGGTGTTGATGCAGACCGACTTACCCGCGCCAGTGGTACCAGCGATGAGCATGTGCGGCGCCTTCGCGAGGTCCTCGACCACCGACTTGCCCTCGGCGTCCATGCCGAGGAACAAGGGCAGGGCCATGTAGGCCGGGTCGTAGGCCTTCTGGGTCACCAGCTCCGAGATGCGCACCGTGCGGCGCGAGGCGTTCGGCACCTCGATGCCGATGGTGGCCTTGCCCGGGATCGGCGCGATGATCCGCACGCTGCGGGCGCGCAGGGTGGCGGCGATCTCTTGGCTGAGGGCCGTCACCTTGTTCATGCGCGTGCCCTGGGCCACGGTCAGCTCGAACATGGTCACCGCGGGGCCGACCTGTGCGCCGACGACCTCCGCGTCCACCCGGAAGCTCTTCAGGGCGTTCTCGAGGTTCTGGGCGCTCGTTTCGAGGAACTCCTTGTCCACGGTGGCGCCGCCGACGGGGGGCTCGAGCAGGTCGAAGGAGGGCAGGACCCACGGGCCCGCGGGGGGCGTGGGCGGGTCGTAGACGGGCGAGTTCATGCCCGCGAGGCGCTTCAGCGCGTTGGCAGCGGCGCGCTTGGACTTCTCCGACGCCTCCTCGCTTGCCGCGTCGAATTCGATGTCGCCATCGTCATCGTCGTCCTCAACGGCGGCCTTTCCGCGGCCCTTCTTCTTCGAAGCGACGGGGGTCAGGACCTCTTCGTCCTCCTCTTCCCACTCTTCTTCGCCGTCCTCTTCGTACTCCCACTCGTCTTCCTCTTCTTCCCCGTCGTCGTACTCGTCGAGCTCAGAGGGGTCGATCGGGTTGCCTTCTTCGTCGAAGTACTCGTACTCCCCTTCTTCCTCGAGCTCGGCGTCGATGTCCTCTTCGTCGTCGAGGTCCTCGAGATCCGGGAGCGGGTCCTTCTTGGGCTTGGCCTTGGTCTTGGCTTTGGAGGCCGAGGCCTTCTTCTTGGCGGGAGCCTTCTTTGACTTCGCCTTCGACTTGGCCCGGGTGCGGCCGCCGGCCATGGCCGCCTGGGGCGCCAGGTCAGCGCCGCGGAGGAAGTCCCAGATGCCGATGAAGAAACGTTTGAACCAGCCCCCGATCGCGGGAGCCAGGCGTTCCCCCAGGCGGTCTTCGCGGTCGTCGAGCCACTCGCCGAAGGATGTGATGGCGGTGTAAAAGGCCATCTCGGTCGCGAGCAGGGCCGAGATCACGAAGATCGTCGCCAGGATGATCCAGAGGCCGATCGCGCCGAAGCGGGTGACGAGATCGGGGTTCGAAACGAACGCCAGCCATCCGCCCGGGCCGTAGGGGAGGTCGCTCGAGAAGGTCGCCAGAATGGCGTCCTCGGTGCCCCCAGCCGCTTGGGCATGGGTGGTGTAGCTCTCCTGGGTGGCTAGGAAGGCCGCGCGGCCGTCCATCGACACGAACGCGAGGTCCAGGATGAAGGCGAAGGACATCACGAAGCACGTGATGCCCATCAGCTTCAGCATCGGCATGCGGATCTCGCCCCGGGCGACGATGACGCCGCCCCAGATGATCCCCAGCACCGTCAGCAGGTAGGCCGACAGGCCCACCGCCGAGAAAATGCCGTTGGCCAGGTGGAACCCGAGGGAGCCTCCGAGGTTGATCCCGGACTTATCCGCGGTCGCGGGGGTCCAGAATGTGGCCAGGGAGAGCAGGAGCCATAGGGACATCCCGATCAGGATCAGACCCCCCAGCTCGCGCACCCGGGCCGACGTGTCGTCGTCCAGGGGCTCGCCCATGAAGATACTCGCGGCCAGCTGTCCCCAGCGGCTGCGTGCCTTCCCCTTCGATCTCTTTTTCTTAGATGCCTTGCGCGCCAATACGGTCTCCGGTCCACCCCCCTCCGGAGGTCAGGAAATGCTCGTCCCCGAGGTGCGGCCTCGGACTGTGGCTGTCTCTTATACACATCTCCGAGCCCACGAGACTAGGCATGATCTCG
>CAJXRJ010000382.1 GCA_913058555.1 uncultured bacterium | reverse complement strand
CCATGGGCGAGGTCGTCGGCGAGAAGATCGCCATCGCCTGCGATATCGCGCGCCTGGAGAACCGTCCTCTCGTCCTCTTCACGGCGTCCGGCGGCGCGCGCATGCACGAAGGCATGCTCTCGCTGATGCAGATGGCCAAGACCTGTTCAGCGCTTTCGCGCTTGGAAGAAGAGGGCGGACTCTCCATCTGCGTCTTGACCCACCCGACCACTGGCGGCGTCACGGCATCCTTCGCCATGGTCTGCGACCTGACCTTGGCCGAGCCCGGGGCCCTCATCGGCTTCGCCGGCCCGCGGGTCATCGCGAGCACGATCAAGCAGGAGCTCCCGGACGGCTTCCAGCGCGCTGAATTCCTCCTCGAAAAGGGCCAGATCGACATGATCGTCGATCGCAAGACCATGCGAGAGAGGCTTGCCACCCTCATCGACTACGGCACCAACGCCTGGACGAAACCCCTCGGCGGCGGCCCGCGCGTGGAGATTCCCGGATCCGAGCCCGAAGCCATTGCCGACGAGGAGTCGGCGGAAGAGCCCCAGTCAGCGGAGTAGCACGGCGCGGTTCCTGGTAGTGGCGGTGTGTCGCGCCTTGGCTATGCTCAGGGCATGGAATTCCTCACTGCACTCTGGCTGCCTATTCTCCTGAGCGCGGTGGCGATCTTCGTGATCAGCTCGCTGATCCACATGGTCTTCGGCTACCACGCCGGGGACTACGCCAAGCTGCCCAACGAGGACGAGGTTCTCGGGGCCATGCGGGACAAGGGCGTGGCGCCGGGCGAATACGTCTTTCCCCGCTGCGAGTCCATGAAGGACATGGGCTCCGAGGAGATGATCGCGAAGATGAACCTTGGGCCGAACGGGTGGCTGACTGTGATGCCGCCGGGGCCCTGGGCCGTGGGCAAATCGCTCGGCCAGTGGTTCATCTATTGCGTCATCATCGGAGCGCTAGTGGCGTACCTCATGCACTTCATGATCCCGGCCGGCGCGGACTTCCAGACGGTCATGCGCGGCACGAGCACGGCGGCGTTCCTCGCCTATGCAGGGGCGACGCCGTCCGACAGCATTTGGAAGGCGCAGGGCTGGAGCACGACCCTGAAGTTCCTCTTCGATGGGCTGCTGTACTCCCTTGCCACCGGCGCGATCTTCGCGGCGATGTGGCCTGGGGCCTCGCCCGTCTGAGCTCGCGTCTCCGCCGTCACTCGGAGAGCGGGCGCCGCTGGGCAAGACGTTGGAGAGGCCCGCTACAGGCCGACGGTGCTCGCGCCGGGCGGAACCTCGATGCGGTAGCGCTCTTCGGGATCGCCCGGCCACTGCACGCCGAGCTCGGTGACTGGAACGCCCGGGGCCTGGCCGAAGCGGAGCGGCTGGAGGCTCTGGGAGTAGCGGGTCACGGTCGCCGATCCCCACTGCTGGGCGAAGACCGTTCCATCGGGATGGTAGGCGCGAATGATGGACCCAAGCGGCAGGTCGGGATGAACTTGGAGGAGGGTGTTGGGGCCCTCGGTGCGATTCGGAAGCAGCTGGCGAGCGAGACTGGACATCATGACGATGTCGATGCGTCCGTCGAGGTTGACGTCGCCGGCGGTGAACCACTCCGTTACGGGGGAGTTGAACGCGCCGTCGAGGCGTGCGAATTCGAAAGACTCCCCGAGCAGGTTACGCCACCAGCCAAACTCGGCGCCGCCGGTGATCAAGTCCAGCCAGCCGTCGTTGTCGACGTCGGCGAGCATCACCTTGGCAATGCCGGCCGCAGTCCCCAGGCCAAGCTCGTCCGTGCGGAGCACATAGGTACCGCCGTCGTTCCGGAAGCAAGCGATTTGCCCGTCCGAGCCGACCCCCTCCAAAGACACTCGCGAAAACCAGATGTCCAGGTCCCCGTCGCGGTCCACGTCGAAGAGGTGGAAGGTCATCTCCTCGAAGAGGCTCGCGTCCCGGGACCCTTCGCTGGGTAGTTCGAGGCCCACCCCGGCGCCATCCCCGTGCTCGAAGGTCGTGCCGCGCCGGTATGCAATGCCAATGGCTCCACCGTCGAGGTAGACGAGGTCGAGGTGCCCATCCTGGTCGATGTCGGTCCAGGCGTAGGATTCGGGAGCCACGAGATCGAGCTCGTTCTCCGGCGCGACGTCTTGGAAGCGGCCGGCGGAGTCCCTCTCGAGCAGAACGTTGGGTGTTTGGCGATTCGATACGTACAGCTCGTTCGCACCGTCCGCATCGAAGTCCACCCACATGGCCTGGCGGCCGCGCCCGTAGTCGGCGGGGATGACGTTCGCGGGGACTTCGCTGTAGCGCGTGGGGGTCCCGGTGTACTCGAGCAGGCGATCGGCTTGCGGGGCGTGGGGTGGCAAGTGGTTGCCAGCCAAGCCGCCGCCGCTGAGGAAGAGGTCCGGCTCAGGTCCGCCGACGCCATCCACGAGTGCCATGCCGTGGGGGTCTTGTTTCCAAAGGGAGGCCACGCGGCTCGGGAACTCCTTGAATTCGGTGCCGGCGAACAACCCGAAGGCCCCGGGATCGTCCGTAGACACGATGAGCTGGGTGTTGACGCCCATGTTCCCCAACTCGAACGACCGGGCGCCCAGAGTGGCATCGACGCGGAGCTCCAATTCGAAAGGCGAAGGGCGAGTCCACTCGGACGGACTGAGGCCTGTGGCGGCGTTCATCGGTCGATTCGTCACGAGGCGCAGCGTGTGCTCCGACGCGCCCGGGACAGGGACAATCCGAAGGAGCCACTGTCCCCTGATCGCGGGCTCGTGCCAGACGTAGATCCCAGGGACCCCGCGGGCATCGATGGCGGCCACCATCGAGGACCGCTCGCCGTAGAGCTCGGGGATGCCTGGGTTGTCGTAAAGCCCTGAGAGGTCTGCGCCCGCGCGGTTGATCTGCTCGAAGGAGGCCCCGACGTTCTCGAACAGCTCCGGCCGCTGCAGGTTGTGCCGGTTGAGCAGGAAGTCGAGGTCGCCGTCGAGGTCCATGTCCCCGAGGATCATGTCGAAGTACTTGGCGTTGATCGGAATTGGATCGCCAAGGAAGCGGCCCTGGACCTGGGCGAACCGTACTTCCGACGGGGCGGGCTGCACGGGGCGTCGCTCGGTGCCAGAGGGGGGGCTCGAACTTCCGGTCGAGCTTGGCGAGCAGCCCACAAGCGCGAGAACGCACAGGAGGGATTTCATTGTGAGGGGGCGAGCAAATGGGCGGAGCGAGGGGGCCAGGCCCTGGGGTAGGGGGCCTGCCATCGACCCGGACTGTACCCCGTGATGGCGATCTCGCTCAGATATGGGCTGGAAGCCCCAGGGAAGCCCCAGGAACGTACAAACGGCAGGGGCCAAGGGGCCACCTGCCGTCGGTGTTGATCCATGGGCTCCCATCCAGCGGGAGCGTCCGGCCCTAGGTCCGGCCCAGCGTCCGGCCCAGCGTCAGGCCTTTGGGACGCGGAAGTGCATCACCCACGAATCGAAGCGGTCCTGGAGCGGCGATCCGAAGGAACCGTCGAGCCAGGTGGCCAATCGATTCATCCAAAGGAGCGGGTAGGTCAAGACTCCGCCGAGGCGGGTGTCGTTGACGTGCATGGCCTCGGGGATAGGCCGGGTGAGCTGGTAGGCACCGTTGCGGACGTGCTCGAGGCCGCGGGCCTCGAGCCCGGCGCGGATCTCTTCGCGAGTGCGGGCATTCATCTCGCGCACGGGCAGGAGCGGCTTCCGGCGGCGGCGCCTGCGGAAGCCCTTGGAGTTGGGGTGGATGTCTCCGATGACGAGGTCGCCGCCGGGAACGATCGTGGCAACGAGGCCATCGAGCCAGGTCTCCACGTCCGGGGAGAAGCTCACGACGCCCGAGCTGATTACAAAGTCAAACGGTTCGCTCTTGGCTCCACCAAAAGGTGGGTCCTCGCCGAAGCCGGTTCGCCCTTCGAAGCTAGTGACGCCGTTCTTGGCGGCGTTGGCCCCCGTGATCTTGACCATCTCCGGGCTCGGGTCGAACGAGGAGAGGTGGACGTTGCCGATGCCGCGCGCCGCTTCGATGCCGACCCAGCCGGCGCCGCAACCAAAGTCCAAGACGCGCATGGGCACGTCGCTGGCGGCCGGGCGGGCGAAGCGGCCGACGAACTTGCGCATCCAGCGGAAGTGGGGGTAGCCCGCTCCGCCGGGCATGCCGTCCCAGTTGCTGGCGTTGCGGTCGAACTTTTCGACGGTGGCGTCCGGGGACATCACGTGTTCGGTGCGGCGTCCGAAGAGGACGGCCCCTTCAAAGTCGAAGCTGCCCTCGAGCTTCTCGGTGCCGCTGAGGGTGATGCGCTTGGCCTTACCGCCCGACACTTTCAGGATGGCGCCCACATGCACCAGGGGCCAAAGGGCGTTGCGCCACATGGCGAGCCGGCGGTCGTCGGGCTTGCCTTCGACGACCAGGAGCAGCGGCGAGTCGCCGGCGAGTTCGGCGTCGATGGAGGAGAAGCGACGGCCCACTAGGAGCTCGTCCGGGCCAGCGACGTGGAACCGGGGGCCTTGGGGCCCGTGGGAGCCCAGGGGGCGTACGGTGCCGGGGGCCAGCCCGAAGGACTCAAACACGCCCTCTAACTCCTCGGCCGTGGCCCTGGGGCCCCGAGGGGAATGTGGCCCGCGGGGGGCTAATGAAAAGGCGCTCGAATCCACTGTGCGCAAGGGCGAGGGGGCTGCAGGCATGGCGTCGTCTACGAAAGATACCCAGGGGGAGGGTGCATGGTGATGGTCGAGCTGGATCCGTCGGTATCAGCGGCGCCTGCGTTTCGATCCGGGACGGCGGGGTCGTCCGCTGCCCCCCCTCGTGCTGGCTCCCCGTGTGGTTTGTCGGCTCCCGCGCCTGCGCGTCCTGCGGCCTCCTGCGCCTTTTCCTCCACGTCTTGACCCTGAGCTGGGCTCAGAATCTCGAATTGCCATCGAAAACGAGAAGGCCGGCTCCTCGGACGCGCAGAACACCGAGTGCATGCAGGTCGAGACGTAGCCGTGGTTCGGAAGGATGATCACGTCTCCCTCGGAGACGATGAAGCCGTGGCCCGCATCGGCGAGCAGGGCCGTGAACTCCGGGCCCCGGTTGACGAGGGGGGCCAGTCGGCCGCAGCCAGGCAGAGCCAGCTCCGCCTCGAGGGTCTCGCGGCTCGCGAAGATCTTCATGAAGCCCTGCTTCCGGTCTCCCGTGCCGAGCAAATGCTCCTGGAGCTCGCCAAAGACGCCCTCCTGGAGGAGGTCAACGAACTCAAGGACACGTTCCGCGAGGTCGGCGATGCTGAGGGCCAGCCACGCGGTGGCGCCCGTGAGCTGGGCGTACAGCACGCCCCTCTGCCGGCCAGAGAGCGGCTCGTCGAAGGCGTCGTGGTGGAAGAGCGCACCCCCGTTCGGGGCGTTCCAGTAGGCGATCGTCTGCGTGAACAACGGGCGAGAGCGTGTCCATTCGCCGATGAGGCCGCGCAGTTCGTGGTCCTGATGGAGGGGGATGAGCTCCGGGAAAAGCCTCTCGGAGAGCTGCGACACGAGGCGGTGCCGATGCAGGTCCCGACTGGCGTCGTCGCCGCCCTCGTCCCCGAAGGAAACGCGCAGCCGGAGGGACTCGTCGTCCGGGTGCGTCGACAGGCGTTGGGTCTTGACCCAGAGATCGTCCACGGGCTTGACCCCGCGGCTCTCCCTGGACTCCCAGCGCAGGCCGCACCTTTCGATGTCCCGCTCGTCGGCCTTGGCCGGTGTTTCCGATCTCGCTACCACGGGATCCAGTGATACGAAATCGGGTTCCAGCGACGCTGACTTCTCTGTCAGGAAGGCCTCGAGGCCGCCGGGGTGAGAAAGCGCCTCCCGCCTACGGTGCGAGCGGACGATTTCCATGACAGCGTCCGATAGCGCGTCATGCAGCACGATGGGTTTCGCCGCATCCCAGCGCTGCTGGAGTTTTGGAAGGGGCTCCTGGGGAAAGAAGCCGAGGTCGTCGCCGAGTTCGGCCCAGTTCCCGTGGAAGGTCCCGCGCCTGTTCAGGGTGGGGGCGCCAGAGCACCTGGTGTTGACCTCCGCGATGAACGCGGGGTCGTCTTCCTCGGCCACGGACACGACGGGTCGCGCCCCGGGGCATCGGTCCCGATCTGGGGCCCCGAGGATCTCACTGAGCTGACCGTCCGGGTCCAGCTCCTCGAGTTCTTCGTCAGGCTCGTCCCCCTGGGGGTCGAGCTCGGGCGGGTGGTCTTGCGTTGGATCGTCTGGCTCGGACTCCATGGGGGGCGAAGCACTCATCCTGCGTGGGACATGCGTTCAAGCCCACGTCGAACGTTTGATTTGAGGGCGCCTTCGATGGCGCGGACGGCCCGCATTTCGGTGTCGCGCTCTTCGTAGGTGTTGATCGTCGTCTTGGTCGTGATCAGTTCTTCCCAAAGGGTCCGCGACCGATCGCCCGTGAGAAGGCGCCACCGCATGGCCACTTCGCAGGTTTGGTCGAGCCCAATCTCCGGCTCATCGAGCCGTTCGATGGTCACCGTCAGGATGCGATCGGAGATACCGCTGTCGACGGTCTCGTCGAAGAGCCCGGCGGCCATGATGGCGTCGCGGACGGCGCTGGAGAGGGCCTCGCCCGTGACGAGGGGCTTGCCGACGAAGGCCCGCTTGGGGGAGCCGGCTGCCTCGATCCGAATGGTCCCACCGAGCGCTTTTTCGATCCGCACGGTGTCGGGGACCATGACGGACGACGAAACCGTGGAGCAGCCGTGTGCCAGAAGGATACCCATCAGAGCTGCGCTGACGAGAAGGGAGGGGGTGAGACGCATCGGAGGCTCTGGCTATATCAGTGGGGAAAACGAAGCAACGACCGGGCCATCGGTAATGGGGGGCCCGATCCGGACCAGAATCTCGTCAGGATTGCGGCGCCACTGCTAGAGTTCGCGCCGACCATGGCGGACCGAACGAACAGCAGGGGTGGCGAGGGCCGACGGGGCCGCGGCGGTCGCGGTCGGCGAGGTGCGGCTGGGCGGCCCCCATCGCCTGCCATCACACCCCGGGACGGCGCGGTGACGTGGCGTGTGTCGGGCCTGCGGCAGGAGGTCGACGAGCCAGACGAGGCGGTTTTTGCGAGGGCGGCGGCGGCCCTGGGCACCGGGCTCTCGGAGGCCTCGACGGTCGGCTTCGCCAAGCGGTCGGTGGACGCGCGGGGCCGCGGGTCGGACCTGCATCTTGTGGCGCAGGTGGATGTGACCCTCGATGGACGCGCGATGCCAAAGAAGCTGCAGCGGGCCGTCGAGGCTGGGCAGGTTCGCGAAGCGCCACCGACGGAGCCGTTCCGCGTGGAAGGAGCGCGGCCGGGGCGGGTCGTGGT
>CAJXRJ010000381.1 GCA_913058555.1 uncultured bacterium | reverse complement strand
ACGAGATCATGCCTAGTCTCGTGGGCTCGGAGATGTGTATAAGAGACAGGCTGTCCAGGAGCCCCCTCCGTTCCCCATCATCTCCGTAGCGAACACCCGTTGGACGCCCAAACCCAAACATGTCGTAGGCGTCCCGCATGGACTCCTCATCGAAGTACTTCTCAGCCAAGGCGGCGAAGTAGACGTTGCAAGATCTCATCAGAGCGCGATGCATCGTGAGGGCTAGGCCGCTCAGCTCCAAGGAGTGGCCCGCGCTGGCGTTGCAGTCGATCTGCCCCCAGCCGGCCTTACTGCTATCTTTGGGGTTGGTTCCTTCTCGGGTGTGACCACCGCCCTTGGTGCAAAGGACGAACCTCTCCTCGGGGTCCAAGTCGAGGTGCTCGAGGGCGTAAAGCGCAATCAACGGCTTGACGACCGAGCCCGGCGGCTGGGCGAGCGGTCGACGCAGCGTCCTCTCGAAGGCGTACTTGCGTTGGCCGTCGGTGAAAGGAGCCGGCTCCAGCCCCGATTCGGCCGGTGCAGAGGCCGCGGCGAGGATCTCCCCGTCCACGGTGCACAGGCAGATGGCCCCGACCGGAGCCTCGAACCAAAGCTCGTCGACGTCCTTGTCCGACTGAGGCGGCATCTCTGGATGGAGAATGACCTCCTGCGCGGCCTGCTGCAGCGCCATGTCGAGGGTCAACGTCAGGTCCTTGCCATCCCTCGGCCCGCGGTAGATCGCACTTCGGTTCCCGTCGACACGGTCCTGAAGCCCGAGCTCCTCCAGATAGCCGCTCACGCCGGTGAGCTCCCTATCAAACCAGGCCTCAAGCCCCGACCCGCCGACGCGCTCTTCGGGGTGATACATCTGGTCGCTGAGACGCAGGATCTCCTTCTCGTCCTCCTCCGGGAGGCTGAGCTTGCGCCGCAGTGAATTGAGCTCCTCAAGGCGCGGCCGCTGACTCAGAATCTCCACGAGGAAAGGGCTGCGCACGCGGCCCACCAGCTTCGCTGCCAGGGACTCCGTTTGGCCCGGGTAGTGAAGCACGGGAACGCGCCGCGTCTTGCGCGCCACCCGGAACCCAGAGAAGGCCTCCGGATAGCGAGTGACAAGAAGAACCAGGTCCATGTCCGGCTCGTTCCCGATGGCCCGGGCCCGCGCCCCACGGTCGCGGATCACATAGGCCCGAGTCTCCTGGGCTTTCTCGATGAACGGCTCGGCAAAACGCGCCAAGGAGCCGTCCCCACGGGCTTCCGCGGCCACGTCAAGGACCGTCCCAACCCGGCGTTGGAGCGTGTCGTTCATGGCCAGCAGGATCTCAGCCACGGCCGTTTCGTCCTCGGCCCTCCAGTCGCCGAGCGGGTCCTCCGCGACCGCAATCAACCGATCCGCGAGGGTGGATGCGGAGAAGTAGGTCCCAAGGGGCTCGCCGCTCAGCCTCGCCTCTTCCATGGCCGCGGCAGCCGATGCGTCCGCCGCGCGCTCAAGCTCCCGCCCAAGCACATCCAAGAGCAGGCCTTTACCCTCCGAAGGCATGACGTGGGCCCGGGGGTCCTGGAACACAAACAGCCCGGCCGCAGCGTCCTCCGGGAATCCCGTGGAATCCTCGAGGCGATCCACGAGGCCCGCGAGCACTTCGATCTCCTCTACTTGGCGCCAGTTCTGGGGCGCGGCGTTCCGCCGGGTCCAGTCCTCGGCGTCTTTCCGGAACCCGTGGGCCAAGGCCGAGATCACGCGGTCCGCCTCGCGACCACGGCCAATTTTTGACCGGGCGATCGAATGGCCCGCAAGCCATTCCCGGGCGTCCCGAACGGCGAGCTGGCCGCGCTCCTCGCGCCACTCCGCGAGGCGGGTCGTGTCCCAGTCGAGAGCCGCCGCGAGCCACCCGAGCTCAAACTTCGCGAGGTTCTCAGTGCTCAAGCGGCGAGCTGAGAAGCCCGACGCAATGCGAAAGAGCGCGTCCGCCGAGTCGTCGTCGACCTCCCGACGTCGACGCTCGATGAGCTGCACCAGCCGGTCCCCCGCGGACTGGGCGAGGGGCCCGCTCAGCATGTCGTCCGTGCCCGTCTCGCCATCACGAAGGTCGATCAGGCTCGCCAACCGCATGAGCTGAAGCTCCGCCTGGTGCACCCGGGTCATGAGCGTTTCCGCGATCTCGTTCGTGCTGCGATCGGTGGCCTCCCCAGCGAGGTCCAGGTACGACCACTCTTCGGCGCCTTCGTCGTCCACGAATTCGCGGATCTTGCGCGTCTCCGAGTAGGAGAGGTTGAGGAGACGCCCGATGTAGTAACTGAGGTCCAAGGCCCGGGACCGGCGCCGCTCCTTTTGCGCCAGCTTGCGCCGGTCGTCCTCGGTGTCGGCCGCGATAGCAGGGACATAGTCGATCCCAGCGTCCAAAGCACCGCCGGTCGCAAACACGTCGAGTTCCGCCGGGGACAAGGAAGCGTAATGCAGCGCCGCATCCTGGAGCGTCCCCTGGGCTTCATCGAGGCCCACCGGCCGCATGAGCGCCAGGGACCGGATCATCGCCACCTGCCCCAGGGGATGCCCCCGCCGGAAGTCGCGCCAGATGAACTCGAGCTCGTAGACCTTCTCGTCCTGGACGAGCACGTTCCCGTTGCGGTCCTTGATGGCTCCGCGCACGTAGGGCTCGACCGCGTGGGATCGCACGAGGTTGGCAGACTCCGTGGCCCACACTTCGTGCTGCTCGATCTGCACGTCCCAGAGCCGCGCCAGGAGCGTCAGCATGGCGATGGCGAGCACAGCGATGAGGGGTCCGAATCGACGCATGCTTAGAAGTCCCGACGCTCCAGTCGGCCAAGGCCAGGGAGATGACGAAAGACGGGCCAAAGGGCAAAGGCAATGACGGCCGACGACATGGCCGTGAGGATCGGCACCAGGACGGCCTCCCCCCCCACGTCCCCGAAGCCGAGGATGCCCCGGGCCTGTGACTCGCTGATGTACGCGAAGTCCACGAAGAGGAGCCACGCCGAGAAGGCGAGGGAGCCGAGCCCGGCGCCCACAATGCGCATCAAGGGCCGGTCTAGCTCCGAAAGGCGACTCAAACCCTCGGCGATGAACGCGGTCACGATCGTGCCGCAGAGCACGGCGGGCGGCGGCGAGGAAGTGAACGCAACCCGGGCAGAGGCCACCGCGATGGCGATCCAAAGGGCGTCCCGACGGTCGAAGCGCCCAATCGTCGCCACGAGCACGATGGTTGAGATGTCTGGGACGAGGGCGCGGCTCAACACGCTCCCCGAAAGGTCCAAGCGCGGCATGAAACCAAGCATCGCGAGCTGCATCGAGCACGCGACGGCCGTCCAAAAGAACAGCACGGAGAATCCGATCGCGCGCTTCATCGCGGGGCCCCCCCGTCCGGCATCGGCTGCGGGGACGAAGGAGTCGGCTCCATGCGGCGGAGTCGTGCGCCCCCTGTGCGCACGCGAAGCGCGGCGCCCACCTGCGCGGGTTCGGTTACGACGAGAAGCTGCCCCTCGGGTTCCGAAGGGGCTTCGGCGGGGCCGTCGCCTGCCTCGCCGCCTGCTTCCGGCGCCTCGCCCAACGTGTCCCTCCGCTGATCCGGCCGCCGAATCGTCGTCCGGCCGATGCGAAGCCCACGGGGGACGCGCAGCATGCCGGATCCCGTCCAGAGGACCACTTCGATGCTCTCGCCGGCCCCGAGGGCACTCATCCAAGCGGGCTCCCTCGTCCCTGGCTCTGGCATCCAACGGAAGTGAATGCCGCCCCCCGGGGCCCGCCCCTCCGACACGAGGCTCCCCATCGCGAGGGGCGCCGCATCGGGCGCGGACGTGCATTGGGCGAGTGCACTCACTTGGAAGCCGGGATCGTCGAGCCGGGCCACCGAAGCCGTTAGGCGATCCGGCCGCACCACGCGCCCAAAGAGCCTCACGCCGTCGACCAGGGCCGCCCCCTCAAGCGCCCCCACGGCTCGACCTGCGCCGATGCGAGCCGTAGAGCGCCAGGGGTTCGTATCCCCCACCGACATGAGCTTGACGGTCGCCCAGCCCCCGTCCTCCATGACAGGAGTCATCGACGCCCGGCTGCGAAGGGCTTCGAGGTCGATTCGCTGGCCCTCAGCGGCGCGGGTCAGGATCAGCACCTGGTTGAGGCCCGAGGCAAAGTCGAGCGGGGCCTCGACGCCTTTGACCTCGTGCACGAATCCCGCGCCCTCACGGCGAATGTAATCCGTGCGGAGCTCCCCAAGGAGGAAACCCTCGGCGAGGGAGTCGAAGCCGCTGGCGAGCCCCTGGGGCTCGTTCACGATGACACGGCCGCTTTGGGTAGCTCGGCTCTCAGGAGTGCGCACGGCCAGCCAGACGCGGTCCTGGGGCCACGCGAGCCCCCCTACGACCATTCGGCATGGACGGCCATCCTGCCCTTGCGGGACGAGCCCCCCCACGCGCTGATCGGCGCCCGTGATGAGCGCCACGTCCACGGAGTCCTTGGGCGGCTGCACGGGCGCGGACGTGAGCCGTAGCTTGCGCGCCACCGAACCAATGAACCCTGGGTCGTCGGCGAGTGGCTCACGGAACGACACCCGGGTCACTTGCCCGATGTATGCGTCCCCGGCCACGACGGGCTGACCCACCCGAATGAGCGATGGGTCGGGCACCCGAACCCGGATCACGTCCCGCGAGCGACCAAATCGCGCGTCCACTTCGCCGGGAACCGGCAGAACGCCTTCCCGGAACGGGGTGACCTCTGGCCACGCGGAGCGCCGCACCGCCCGCTCCACGCGAAGGGACATGGCGGTTTCCTCGCGGAAGCGGTCCTCATCCGATCCTGACGAAGAGGCTCCACGGGCCGCCGCTGCCAGAACAGACGGAGCGCCCAAGGGCGCGACGAACCGTGCCGGAAGGGTCGCCAGGTCCATCAGCTTGGCCACGGGCCCGATCGGGCGTAGCGAAAGAACGGCCGCGCCAAGCGCGATCCCGAGCCCCAAAGAGCGTGTACGTGCCGCAGTCATCGTCCCCCCACGGACGCTCGGTCAGAGGGCCGCCGCATCGCGGGACCCCAAAGTCAACGGACAGAATTCGCAGACGGGGCGCCCCACCCGGGCGCCCCCTCAACGGTCATCTCGATCGTCCCGTCACGGGCGAAGCGATCAGTAGTCTTCCGAGGTCGACAGCACGCGGCTGAAGACGTCGAGCTTCTCTAGAAAGATCCCGGTGCCGCGCGCCACGGCCGTCAGCGGATCCTCCGCCACCTTCGCCGGCACACCGAGGTGGTCCGAGATCGCCTGGCTCATGCCGTAGAGCAGCGCGCCGCCGCCCACGAGCGTGATGCCTGTATCGACGAGGTCCGCGCTGATCTCAGGCGGCGCCTCTTCAAGGATGCCGCGGATGGCCTCGCAGATGAGCCGCACGGGGTGGCTCAGTGCTTCACGCACTTCGATCGAGGTCACGGTCGTCCGGCGCGGAAGGCCCTGCACGGAGTCACGTCCCTTGACCTCCATGGAGAGCTCCTGCTCCATGGCCCAGGCGCTTCCGATCGTGAGCTTGATGCGCTCCGCGGACTGCTCGCCGATGAGCAAGTTGTGGTGCCTGCGGAGGTGGCTGAGGATCGCCTCGTCCATCTCGTCGCCGGCGATGCGCAGGGACGTGGAGACGACGGCTCCCGCAAGGGACAAGACCGCGATCTCCGTGGTGCCGCCACCGATGTCGACGATGAGTGAGCCGCGGGCTTCGGTGACGGGCATGTCGCATCCGATACCGGCGGCCATGGGCTCGTCGATCAAGAAGACGCGACGCGCGCCAGCGCGCTCAGCGGAGTGAATGACCGCGCGGCGTTCGACGGCGGTGATGCCGACGGGCACGGCGATCACGACCTGGGGCTTCACCCAGTGGCGCCCGTCGTGAACCTTCGTGATGAAGTAGCGCAGCATCTTCTCCGTCACGTCGAAGTCGGCGATGACGCCGTGCTTCAGGGGACGGATCGCCTGGATGTTGCCTGGGGTGCGGCCCAGCATTTCCTTGGCGGTGTTGCCGACGGCCATGCCGTCGAGCAGCACTTCGTTCGTGCCCTTCTTGACAGCCACAACGCTCGGCTCATTCAGGATGATGCCGCGGCCCCGGGTGCAGACGAGCGTGTTGGCTGTACCGAGGTCGATCCCCATGTCCGTGGACAGGTGACCGAACGCCCACTCCATTGGCTTGAAGAAGCTCATGGACGGGCCGCCCCTACGGAGGGATGCGCCATCGGGGAACCCAGGCCCTTGGAGGGGTACTGGGCCCACGATTGCTGGAATCCTGACCCTGAGGTTCTCGGACCCATTGGTCCGGTCTCCCGGTCGTTTCGGCTCACCCTCATGAAATCTTGTGTGCGGTGGTCGGCCAGCCCCGGGGATTGCGGTCCCGTAGCGATTGGCGTCTCTGGTTGATCGAGCGCGGCAGCCCCTCGTCTCTGCCGTCCGGTGGACCCGGAAACACACTGCCGTGCCTTGGGTCAAACCAAGGGTGCAGTGCGCTGCGCCCTGAGTGTGAAGGACTGGAGGCCCCTATTTCAATAGTGAGGGAATGAACGAACCGTTCAAAAATTGCGCGAGCCCCCCCTGCCAAGGCAGGGAGGGCTCGCGTGGGTGGAACTCAGGCGCCTCGCCTGGGCCCCAAAGGGGTGCGGCGAAGCGGTTCCGAGAGCCGTCGGGGCGGACTACTCGGCCGGAGCCGGAGCGTCAGGGGCACCAGTGAAGCCCGCAGGGGCCTCGTACTTGTCTTTGAAGAGCATGCCTTCGCCGTAGTGCTTGCCACGGGTGTAGTCCATGAAGAGGAACGCAGCGAGAAGCATGAGGGTGGTCATCAGGATGATGCCGTCATCAATACCCATACCGCCTTCTTCTTCGACGACTTCGATTTCTTCGACTTCGGCGGGGGCACTAGAGGCCTTCGAGCCGGAGGAGCGGCGGCTACCGCCGCCGCCTGAGCGTCCTTTAGAACGAGCCATGATCGGTCTCCTTTGGATTCGGGGTGAAAGAGAAAGGAGAGGTGATCAGATCTGCGTCGAAGCGCGGTCGCTCTGCATGACTTCGGTGCCGTCGTTGACAGCGATCATGCGGGCGGTGCAGGAGTTCCCGTTGACGATTTCAACGCGGGCCTGACCCTTGTAGGTCGTGCCGTTGAAGATCTCGAAGACGTGGCCAACAGCCACTTGATCCTGGGAGCCCACGTTCAGGTGAACGATTTTGGAGGAGCCGACCGTCGAAACGCCGAGGACGGCGCCGTCGATGAGCGGAGTGGCCTGGGCGATCTCGTCAGCGGAGATGCCGTACTTGACCTGTCTCTTATACACATCTCCGAGCCCACGAGACTAGGCATGATCTC
>CAJXRJ010000380.1 GCA_913058555.1 uncultured bacterium | reverse complement strand
TCCCATTGGCGCCCCATGCTCGATCAGCTCGGAGGCCTCGAGCGCCGTTCCCGGTCTTCGGTGACCGTCGACGCCACCGACTTCGTTCACCTTGCCTTGGCGTGGCGTCAGCGCGGTAGAGTGGGGCGATGACCGAGTCCGTTACTGAGCCGCGCATCGCGGTCCTGTCCGAGGTGGTCCGCAATCAGATCGCGGCGGGGGAGGTGATTGAGCGCCCCGCATCCGTGGTCCGAGAGCTCCTGGACAACGCCGTCGACGCCGGTGCGACCCGCATCACGATCGACCTTGAAGAAGGCGGCATGCGCCTCGTTCGCATCACGGACGACGGCATCGGTATGGGGACGGCCGACCTAGGCCTCGCCTTCGAAGCCCACGCCACGAGCAAGCTTCGAAAGCCGGAGGACCTGGACCACATCGCGAGCCTTGGGTTCCGCGGCGAGGCATTGGCGTCCATGGCGTCCGTGTCGAGGGCCAAGATCCGGTCCCGGCCCCGGGGCCAAGACATCGGCGGCGAGATCGTCGAGGAGGGCGGCCAGCGCGGGCGCATCACGCCGGCTGGCATGCCCGAGGGCACCATCGTCGAAGTGCGCGACCTCTTCTTCAATACGCCGGCGAGGCGCCGGTTCCTGAAGCGCGAGCAAACTGAGCTCGCCCGGTGTATGGACGTGGTCCAGAGGGCCGCCTTGGCCCATCCGGCCGATGAGTCCGGCGCCGGTGGCATCGGCTTTACCGTGAACCACGGGGGCCGACGCGCCTTCGATGTCGAGCCCACCATGGACCTGGCGGCCCGCATCCGCCGGGTCTTTGGGGCAGAGCTCGCTGAAGAGCTCGAGCGCGTGGAGTCCCAGAAGGGCACGACACGGATCTACGGCTACGTGGCGCCGCCGCGCTTCGCGCGCCGCGACGCGCGCCGCCAGATGTGGTTCCTGAACGGTCGGCCCCTCAAGGACAAGGTGCTCATGCGGATCCTCAAGGACGCCTACCGCGGAGTCCTTGTGCACGGCCTGCAGCCCGTGGGTTTCCTGCACCTCTGGCTGGATCCGGAATCGGTCGACGTCAACGTACATCCAGCGAAGAGTGAGGTGCGCCTCAGGGACGAGCGCTCGCTCTTTGGTTTCCTCGTGAACGCGATTCGCGAGGCGGTGATGCGCACCAACATGGCCACGCCCGGGGAGTCGATGATCGACTCGGTGCGGCGCCGGGAGGAGCGTAGTTTGCAGCGCGAGACGTTGCCAGACCCCGGGCCCATGGGCGCCCGCGGGCGCGTGTCCGAAGCGTGGATCCCGCGCAGCCCCGGCGGCGCTTCGCCGGGCGCAGGGATAGGTTCAGCGCCCGCTCCATGGGGGGGCGCGGCCACTCCGGCTCCGCAGGGGGGCTACGAGGTGCGAGACGTGCACGGCACGGCGCCGCCACCTTCCGTTGAAGGCGAAGGCTCTCCGGAGCATGCCGATTGGCACGCCGTGGACGATCTCCGCGGGCCCTACCTCCAAGTCGATCGCACGTACCTCATCCGTGCGTTGCCGGACGGCTTCGAGATCATCGACCAGCACGCGCTCCACGAACGCCTCACCTTCGAGGAACTCCGCAAGGAAGTGGGGGACGGCAAGGTCGAGATTCAACAGCTCCTGACGCCCGAGCTTGTGGACCTCACCCAGGCCGAAGTCGCCCTCGTGTCCGAACACGCCGAGTCCCTTCGGCGCATTGGTGTGCACGTGGAGCCCTTCGGTGAGAAGACCGTCGCGGTCCACGGGATTCCGGTGCGCATTCGCCGCCCTGATCCCGAGGGCATCGTCCGCGACATCATCGATGTCATCGCCCGGACCGGGAAGGCCCCCGATGCGGAGGACGTGCTCGAGGAGGTCCTGCACCGGGCCTCGTGCCGCTCTTCGATCATGGCCGGCGATGCCCTCGATCAATCCTCGATCCGCGCACTCCTGGAGCGCGCCCGGGCGGCGGGCACCGACCAGACGTGTCCCCACGCCAGGCCCACTCGGGTGAAGTTCTCTCTCCACGAATTGGAGAAGGCGTTCCACCGCAAGTAAAGCGGCGGCGCGCCCGGTGACGAAATAAGAGCGGGCGCGCCCAATGGGCGCGCCCGCTCTCTCTTTGGGTTCTCACCGGCTCACTTCGAATCTTCTTCTGGCCAGAACGACTTGGGGCTGAGGTTGGCACTCATGGAGCCACCGTCCAGCATGTAAAGGTCGGCGGAGGGCGCGCTCGAGAAGGCAACGCCGCGCGGATCGGACTTCATGCGCACCGCTTCATAGGCGAAGAATCGGCCGGGGACTTTGGCCTTCGGCCCCGTTTTGCCATGGTCGAACCACTCGGTGCACTGAACGAGGCCGGCGCCGGGGACGAGCAGCGCTTCATTGCGCGTCGGCGAGACGATCACAACCTGCGGGCGCTTGGACTTTGGGTCGACGCCGAACACGAGACGCTTGACCATCTTCTTTGCCGCGATGCGTTGCTTGTACTTCATGCCCTTGACGATCAGGCGGAAGTCAGGCGTGGCGACCTGGACCCATTCAAGCTTGGAGCACAGATCGCTCAGGGATTGGGCGCGGCCATCGACGACGCCCTCCACATCATTGGGGGGAAGCTGGATGCCGGGGTCGCCTTCGAACTTGAGCCAGCCGCGCGTGAAGTCGCTGGCCTTGTCGACCGTTCGCCGTTTGATCTCGACGAGTCGCATGGAGTCGGGCTCGCTCAGGCGCGCGATGTCGTAGGCAAGGTGCGCCCACGAGTCGACGGTGTCTTGTTCGTCTCGATCCTCGAAGCTGTCCCGCGGGATCCAGCCGTTGGTGACGCCTTCGCCGGAGTACTTCCTGAACCAATAGTTGACGGTATCGGTGGGGCTGAGCCCGCGCATCTGCGTGCTCTTGACCTTGCCCTTGCGGTCGAGGACCGACCCGCTGACAAGGCCGGGCCCAAGCTCCAGATACGACAGCCGAATCGGGGACTCGATGGTGCCTTGCTTGTCGTCCCGTTGGCGCATCGAGAATTCGAGCACGAACGATCGCGGCTTGTTGCCCTGGGGCTGCTTGGGGTTTGCGCCCGCGATCGTGAGGCTCTGGCGGAGTCCGTTCCAAAGCTCTTGGGCGGCCACCTCCGTACCCCCGGGTACGCGGCCCGGTGCGGCTGGCTTACCGTCCGACGCCAAAGGAGTCTCCCCGTCGTTCGTGCTGGCCTTGACCCGGCCAGTGGCTTCCTGGGACGCCTTCGTCCCAGCGTTGGCCGTGCAGGCAGTGGCGCCTGGGGCTGCGGCGATGACGGCGGCGAGGAGACCCGCGGCGGGGAGATAGGCGAGCGTTCGGGCGATCACGTGGGTGCGCATAGTGAGGATCGTGGGATTCTGGGCTCAGAAGTTCCACCCTTGAGGGTACCTGGTCGGGAGGATGACTAAGATCGCCGTCATCCCATGGCCCCTAGTGATGAGAAGGGAGGCATGTCCTCCCACGAGGACGTCCTAGATCGGGTCCCCCTGAGGTTCCTGGTGGGGCCTACGGCCAGCGGCAAGAGCGGCCTGTCCATTGCCCTTGCCGAGGCTCAGGAAGGGAAGGGGCCAGCGTTCGAGATCGTGTCCTTGGACTCGATGAACGTGTATCGCGGGCTCGACGTGGGGACGGCCAAGCCGACCGCCGAAGACCGGGCGCGCGTTCCGCATCACCTCGTGGACGTCGCCGATCCCCGGGAGCGCTTTGATCTCCAGTCGTACGTAAAACTCGTACGCGGCGTGCTGGCGTCGATGGAGACGCGTGGTGCGCTGCCCATTTTCACCGGGGGCACGGGCCTCTACCTTGCGGCGCTGCTTCGGGGCGTCTTCGAGGGGCCTCAGACGGACTTGGAGCTGCGGGAGCGGCTCAGGGCGCGCGCGGCGGGCGGTGGGCTAGAGGGCCTCCGGAGGGAACTTGTGGCGGCCGACCCCGAGTCGGCGGAGAGGATTCACCCGGGGGACGAGCGGCGGACCATCCGGGCCCTCGAAGTCTTCCTTCAGACAGGCGTTCCGATGTCCGTGCACCAAGCCCAGTGGCGGAGCGCGGAGCCGCCGCCACGCCAAGGCACGGCGCTACTTGCGGGGCTACAGATGCCCACGGACGCCTTGGACGCGCGCATCCGTGCGCGCACCGCCGAGATGTTGGCCGGCGGCTGGCCCGGGGAGGCCCTGGCCCTCGAAGAGTCGGGGGCCCTTGGGCCTTCCGCATCCCAGGCCCTTGGGTACGCGACGGCTGCGGCCGTTGCACGCGGCGACATGCCGGTTGAGGAGGCGGCGGAGCTCATCTCGCTGCGCACGCGCCAGTTCGCACGGCGCCAAAGAACATGGTTCCGCAAGTTCGACATCCAGTGGGTCGACCCACGTTCGGAGAGCGCGCTCGGCCAATTGCGCTCCATCCTCGCCGTGTGACGTTGCTCGCCCTGTGACGTTGTTCGCCGGGGGCGCGCCGGTCGGCCACCAATGACAATCGTCCCGCACACCCAGAGGCGCGCGGGACGATTCGACTCCCGGAGGAGACCTGTCTGCTATCTGATCAGCTCTGCTATCTGATCAGCGAGCGTGGTCGCTCATTTCGAACGGCGGCAGTGCCCCTTCAGCGTCGTAGATCGCTGCGGTGCTGTCGCTCTGGTCCGACCCGAAGCCGTTCGAGAGTCCTTCCATGAACTCCTCGCCACCGCCGGGGGTGAACACGCCGATGATGGAGTCCACCGGGATCGGGATCGGAACGCCGGTGGCGGCCCATCCGATCAGGAACCCTTCCGCGTGAATGAAGTTCAGCGGGTTGGGCAGAAGGCTGTTCGCGGGACGCGGCTCGTAGAGCGAGTCCAGCGACCGCTGGTTGGGGTTCAGCGGGTTGTGGTTGAAGAAATACCTGCGCAGGGTCAGGTTGATCGACTGTTTGCGATCCCAGGCGAAGTCACGGTATGAAGACTCACGCGAGCCGTCGAAGCCGAGCATCGTCCTGGCCACGCGCGGCGGCACGGAGTCGAACGTCCAGTGGTCGTCGATCTTCTCGCCCGAGAAGACGGAGCAGGACGATCCAATTGCCGCAGAGGCGAGGAGCGCGAGGGTGGAGACGGCGCGCAGGGCGCGGCCGGCGGGGCGCTTCTTCGTCATGGGGGCAGTCATGGGGATAGGGCCGTGGGGGATCATGGGGGAGCTGCAGCGCGGCTGCGGTTCCCTTGGGGGGGAAAGGCTCAGGGTCCGAAGCTCAGGCCCTGGTGTCCTGCATGAACGTTCATGCAGGTGGGGGGGGCGAGAGGTCGGGGAGCCGAAAACTGGTTGTCGGAACCCGGGCAAGGGGACTCGAAGTGGGGCGTCGATCGCCCCCTTTTGAATCCGTCTCGGGTGGAAGTGTCAAGCAGCCGTCGGCGGCCAAGCGGCCGTGAGTATCATGTCACGGGGCGCGGAAGTCCAGCGGCCGTCGGGTCCCCGTTCTATCGCGGGAGTCGAATCGGTCACCAATTTCTCGCTCAACTCCCGTCCAAGTACATGGCTGACTACTCTCCAGACACCTATCGAGTGGCC
Organism: uncultured bacterium; assembly: GCA_913058555.1. Classification (GTDB taxonomy): domain Bacteria; phylum Planctomycetota; class UBA1135; order UBA1135; genus Saltatorellus. The sequence continues at coordinate 1,815 of CAJXRJ010000380.1, read as the reverse complement.
GTTTTTGGCGGCTCCTTCGACCCTATTCATGGGGCCCACGTGGCCACGGCGGAGAGGGCGATGGAGCAGTTTGGCCTGAATCGGGTGCTCTGGATCCCCGCCGCGAAGCCCCCCCACAAGCTCGGCAAGAAGCTCGCGCCGGACCATTCCAGGCTCGCGATGACCCTCCTGGCCACCGTTGGGCGCCCTGGATGGCAGGTTTTGCCCCTGGAATTCAACCGTTCGGGGCCGTCGTACACGTACGACACGCTTCTGGAGGTCCCGGAGTGGATCCAGCGCAACCTGAAGACCAAGTCTGAGGGCGGGATCGCCCCCCGGAAGCGCAAGCTGGAGCTCTACCTGATCATTGGCAGCGACAACTTGCCCGGATTGCCGGGCTGGAAGAACGCCGAGGACGTCATCGCCATCGCCCAGCCGATCGTCGCCTGGCGCGAGGGAGACCCGGACGTGCTCTTGGCGGACCTGGAGGGCAAACTCTCCCCCAAGGCCCTCGAGCGAATCTCCCGTGGGTTCATGCGGCTTCCTCCGCTCCCACACAGTTCGACGGCCATTCGAGAGTCCCTGGCCCAGGGCATCGTGCCTGACGGCGCCCTAAACGACGAAGTACTGGAGTACATCCAGGAGCATGGGCTCTATGGGTGGCCGTCGCCTGATGCGCCTGTGAAGTCAGGCGACTCGGCGATTGTCGATCCCGCCGCCGCCCTTTTGGAATCCCTTGCGCGAGAGGGCTCAGGCTTCGACGGCGGAGCCGATCCAGGGGCCTTGGGAGGGGAGTCTTCCGACACCGTGGGGGACTCCTTCTGATGGCCGCGTCGCTGCTCTCCATCGTTGTTAGCGCGGTGAGCTGTCTTCTCTTGATCCTGCTCGCCGGTCAACTGGGCTGGGTCGACCGCCGGGAGGGCGCCGAATACCGGAAGCCACGGATGGAGCGGATCCCCCTGGTCGGCGGAGCAGCCATCGCGATGGGGGTCCTTTTTGCCTCCATCTTCGGGCCGTCGAGCGGGCTGAGCGAGTCGTTCTCTGTGTCGCAGCTCCCATGGATGGCGTTGGTCGGTGCGTTCCTCCTGGGCCTCGTCGACGATGTCGCGCCGGGGGGCCTCGGGGCCCGCGCGAAGTTCAGCGGTCAGTGCTTCGTGGCGGCGCTTTTTGCCTTCGACCCCGGCGTTGCGCTAGAGGGTGCGGGGCTCTTGGAGAGTCTTGGCTTGGCGCTTCTTTGCCTCGTGGCGATGAACGCGGTCAACACCTATGACCACGCGGACGGATTCGCGGGGGGGGCGGCGGCCGTCGCACTGCTTCCCGGGGCTCCGGTCCTGTCGAGTGCTGTCCTGGGCTACCTTCCGTTCAACACGGTGTTTCGCCAACGGGCCAGGCGCGCGGATGCGGGCGCTCCGCCGACGATCGGGGCCCCACAGGCCATGCTGGGGGATTCCGGCAGCCATATGCTCGGGGTGGCACTTGCGGCGATACCGGGGGCCCAGTGGTTCCTCCTCGTCCCAGTCCTCGATCTAGCGCGGGTGGCCGTGGGGCGAGTTCGTCGTGGCGTGCCTTTCTGGCACGGGGATAGAACGCACCTCGGGCACCGGCTCGAGGGCCTTGGGTTCCACCCCACGACCTGCGCAGCCATCTCGGCTCTCGTCGTGGCGCCGCCCCTCGCGGCGGTCGGGCTGTCGACGGAATACGGAATGCTAGGGATGACGCTGCTCGCCAGCGCGACTCTCTATTTCTCCATTCTGGTGATCTCAGACGCGGTGGTGGAGGAGTCCCCAGCACCTGTCTCTTATACACATCTCCGAGCCCACGAGACTAGGCATGATC
>CAJXRJ010000379.1 GCA_913058555.1 uncultured bacterium | reverse complement strand
CGAGATCATGCCTAGTCTCGTGGGCTCGGAGATGTGTATAAGAGACAGGCCCGGTAGGCCTTTTGCCCCTGGTTCTCGATGAAGACCTCGATCTTCTCCCCCTTGGGCAACTCGTAGTCGCCCCCACGGAGGTGCAGGTTCACCTCAAGGCCCCCGGAGCTCGACTTCGGATCCCGCACGCGAATCTGGGCCCAGTGGAAGAGGTCGCAGTCGATTACGCAGGACTTCTTGGGATCAAAGGGGTCGCCGGAGTCCTTGATCTCGACGTGGAACGGAAGGGTCGTCAGCGTCTTGTCATCGATCGCCACGGAGAGCGTGTAGTCCCCGGGCTCCTTGAAGTCGTGGGTCGCGGGGGGACCCACCGTCCGGTACCTGCAGAAGACACCGATCGATTTCTCCGCGAGCATCGTCCAACGGTTGACGACGCTGCCGCCTTTGCTGAGCACCAGATAGACCTGGTTGGTCTCCTTCGTCAGGTTCTTCCCGTCGTAGTACGTCTCCTGCGGGAAGAACGCACCGTGGCCCCCCTGGAACAGGAAGTTCGTCCGGCCATCGATCGATCTGATGGTGTCCAGGAGCGCGTTGGGATTGACGCAGGGGGACTGGGCAGCCACGGGGGCGGCCAGGGCCGCGGCGGCCAGTGTCCCAAAAAGGTAGGAGCGTGTGAGGGATCGAGCCGCGCGGCGCGGAAAGCTGCTGAGGATGGAGCGCATGGCCCCCTGCCTGCACGGCCGGATTCCCAGGAACCACCATTCCCGTTCTTTTCTGCGAGGGGGCCCTGGGCGCCAGGGCGACGGGCCCGCTTCAGTGCTACCTGACCGGCACGATGACCGCCTGATCACCGGGCACGAGTGCAATGGACTGGACGACCGCGTAGCTCCGGTCGATGTGGCGGCGAATCTCCATCATCCGGCTTGGCACCAGGTCAAGGTCAACCCCAAGCCGGAATGACATCGTCCCGTCTTCTGAGCGAGATTTTGGGTCCGCCAGGAAGAGCGACATGGACTTGGAAGCGCCCATTGCGTTCACGTAGGTGACCTTCAAAGAGGGTCGCTTTTCCCCCTCCAAAAGGACTTGCCCAGAGACCCACGCCACCTCCCCGCATGCCGGCGTCTCGACGGTGGTTTCCCTCTCGACAGGCTCTCCCGCGATCACGGTGACCGTCTCGGACTCCGACCAATCCGTTCCGATCCAGCTCAGGTTCTTGCTGTGCATCATCCCCGTCGAAGCGACGGTGAGCCGGTAGATCCCGGGCGGCACGTCACCGGAGATCGTGGCCACGCCGTGCCCAAGCGCGCTGAGGCTCAACGGGAAAGCGTGCTCACGCATGAGTGAGGCCATCGTGTCATCACGGACCAACTTCGCAACGAACGGCATCGGCCATGATTCGCCGCTCCCCTTCTGCACGGCCCCGACCGTGATGTTCAGTGGCACCTTCTCCGGCTCGCGGACCTCCACGACCTTCACCTCACCCCAGTCGAGCGTCACGATCTCGAACGGGAAGGCGTGGGCTGAACGGGGCTGGGGACCCAGAAGGTAGCGATTCGGCGCAAGCCCTTTGATCGAGAACGACCCGTCCCGCCGGATCCTAACCCCGGAGGCAACACCCCATTGACCGCCGACCTGGGGGCTCCAGTAAACGAGTTCCCCGTGATCGACCTCACCCGACAGGAAGACCCATCGCCCACGAATCGTCGCCGATCGTATGACGTCAGCGGTCACTTCGTACCGGCGCCCGGCCTCAATGTTGTCCCAGGTGGCGATCCACTCGGTGTTCTGGGGATCCTCTGGCTCACCGCAGAAGTAGTAGGTGTCTCCGGTCTCGAGCAGCAGAGCGAAGTCCCCCGGATCCGCGATGATCGTCACCCGCCCTTCTTCATCCGTGTGGAAGGATTCGACGCGGGAGGGCAACGTCTGAATCTCCACGTTCCGCGCAGGCCGGCCTGTGCCACGCTCCAGGATCTGGACGTGAATGGTCGCCTTGCCAGACGACTCGGACTCAACCGGGGCATGCCCTTCTCGCTCGAACCTCTCCATTGGCTTCGGCAAGTCCGCAACCGCCACGACCCCCGAGCCATTCGAGGCGCCCGCCTCGGAGGCTGGCGCCCCCTGGAGCCCCGCCTCGCTCGGCTGTGACAAGTTCGGCGCCTGGGCGCACAGCCCCCAGCCGCCTAGCCAAGCGACGATCGACAGAACGAGAAAGCAGACGATCGCCGCAGCCGACCATCGGCGCCACCCACCTCCGAGTACCCCATCTCCGCCCATGGATGAAGAGTCCGCTCTTGGCCCCGAGGTCGCAAGAAGGGAGCTGCATTCCGTATCCCGTTCGCCGCGTCCGCTGCACCCGTTCGAGTAACGAAGCGGAGCAGGGCGCTGATTCGGCCATGGATGATCCGGCGACCAGACACCTGATGCCCATCACCCGGACCCACAGCTGGACCTACTGCTGGCCCACTTCATGCCCCTCCTTCAGGCCCCCTCCGCATACGACGGAGGTAGTCGACCAGGGCAGCCTTCACCTTTGGAGCGAGAAAGTAGAGGCCCAGGACATTGGGGAATGCGAGGCTCAAGAACGCCATGTCCGCGAACCGGCGCGCCCCCTCCGCCTCCACTAAAGCTCCGGCGAAGACGACGCCCACAAACGCGACTCGATAGCTAGCGATGGCGGCCGCTCCCCCACGGTCCCCCATCACGTGACGCACGCACCGCTCGCCGTAGTAGGACCAGGTCAGCACCGTGGAGAGGGCAAAGCTCAGGATGGCGACGACGAGCACCCACTTGGACCACGGGAGCTCGGCGCCGGTCAGAAGGAGCAGGGCGGTGGCCCCTTCCTGGGAGGCCATCGCGGACGCCACCGCTGGATCGCTGCTGGACCCTGGATCCAGCACGAGGATCATCGTGGCCGTCAAAGTGCACACGACCACGGTGTCGAGGAAAGGCTCGAGGAGGGCCACGATGCCGCCGCGCACCGGTTCATCGGTGGCGGCCGCCGCATGGGCGATCGCGGCGGATCCCGTCCCCGCTTCGTTCGAGAAGGTGGCCCTCGTCATGCCAGCTACGAGCACTCCCACAAACCCGCCGTACGCAGACTCCGGGCGGAGGGCCCCTTCGAAGATCGAGACGAGCGCGCCGGGGATGCGCTCCACATGGATCCCCAGCACCGCGAGGACCACGACGAGGTACACAAGGCACATGCTCGGGACGAGGCGCCCTGCCACGCGGGCCACGCTTCGGATCCCTCCGATCGTCACCGCGCCAACGACCACCGCAAAGAGTGCCCCCAGCAGCCAGCGATGATTCTCCAATCCAGGCACGGCGCTCCGTAGCACGGCGGTCGCCTGGGTGACCTGGAAGAGGTTGCCCGCGCCGAACGAGCTGAACACGCATACGGCCGCGAAAGTGGCGCCGAGCCCACGGCCGAGCCTCGGCCACCCGAGCTCCGCGAGCCCCGTCGGCAGGTAATGCATGGGCCCGCCTGAGATGCGCCCATCCCCATCCCGCACCCGGTACATCTGCCCCAGCGCACACTCGGTGAACTTCAGGGTCATTCCAAAGAACCCACACAGGACCATCCAGAAGGTCGCCCCAGGTCCTCCGATCCCAATCGCAATCACGACTCCGGCGATGTTGCCCAGTCCAAGCGTTCCGGAGAGCGCCGTCCAAAGGGCCTGGGCGTGACTCACGTCCCCGCCGCGCGGCGCGCTGCGTGCTTCGCCCGGGTCACGGGAATCGGCGCCGCCCTTCGGAACCGCCCCATCGAAACGGCCCCGCACGATCGCGATCGCGTGCCCGAAGCAACGGAGATTGACGAACCCCATCCAAGCCGTGAGGATCACTCCGGCCGCGGCGAGCCAAAGCACCAAGAGCGGGACCCCGCCCACCGGGACATTCACAATCGAGTCGATGGCGTCGTTGATTCGATCGAGCGCGCTGAACGAATCAGCGGCCGCTCCGGACTCTGCTTGGGGGTGCCTCATGCCCCCCCTTGGCGCGTGACCGCATTCGGGCTTCCCCGGGATCCCCAAGTTCCACTTTTTCGGGAATGCCCCGGAAGTTGCCCGCGCTCCGGCTCCAATGGGTTCTGAGATGCACCGTTGGAGTCATGCCATGCGCGCCCTAGCGCCGGAGATTCAAAAGGGGTTCGTGCGCCTTGAGCGCCGCGATCTCCTGGGTATGCGGCAATGGATGGATCGTTCGGGCCTCTCGGCGTTCCTCCTCGAAGCGGCTGCGCCCCCCCGCGGCCCTCTCCTGTTTGGTCACCATCGCGCCGACGCAAGGCGTGGCACCCAGGAGCTCGCCCAGCACCAGGCACGGCTTGCCGCAGCGCTGCTATCCCTTGGCCGAGCGGGCCGGACCCCGTCCTGCGTCCTCGATTGGATCCTGGGGCAGACATTCCTGTGGATGGAAACGGAGGTCCGCCGAACCGCGGGCCCCGGCCTGGACCGCGGCATTGAAAGGCACCTGCAAGGGCGAGGCCTTGTGGCGGACCGACTGTCCACGCGGGCCATGGCCGCGGCCACTGTGGCATCGGCCATCGATCGTGCGGAGCGCTTCGACCCAGGCAGCCCGCTCCTCCCTTGGCTGCTCGGCATCGCTCGCAACATCGTGCGCGACGCCGCCCGCGCCGAGGGAGGCTCCTTTTCCCTTCCGCGCGTCTCCGTGGATCCAGACTCCATCGGCAAGGGCGTCGAGCCCGCCCTGGACGACCGGGACCAGCGAGAGTGGATCGAACACGCCGCATTCGCCGGCGCCTGCGCGCCGCCGTGGGCCCCGGCCATCGTCGCCCATGTGCTCGGCGACTCCCCCTTCTCCGCGTCCGAACTGGCAGGTCGGCTCGACATCGGACTCCCCCGCTTCTACAAGCGTGTCACCGAAGTCCGGGCGCGACTGCGGACCGTGATGGATCGACGATCATGACGCGCTGGTTCCCCCTTTGGACGGCGCTCCTCATCTTCGGCGCCCTCGCGGGGCTGCTCTTCTCTGTGTCGAGTTCCCCCGGCGGGGACGCTCCGGCTGTCACCGCCTCGGGAACCCGAATCGCGATCGCCTGGGCGCACGTGGTGACCCTGTTCGGAATCCTCTTGGCGCGCCGGGTCTCCCTGCGAATCGATGCCGGCAAGAGCGAACCGGAGTCGACGGTCGCGAAAACCGCATGGCGTCAATACGGAGCAGGCATCGATGCTCTCTGCGTCCACTGGATCCTGCTCTACGGGCTCCTGGCGTTTGCCTGGGATCAGGGGGCGGCCTTCGAAGAGTCAACGGCGGGGAGAATCACGATGGTGGCCATCGAGCTCATGAACGCGATGGGAGGCTTGATCTACTTCTTCCTCTTCTTCGTGCTGGACCGCCCCACCGTATCGACGGATCGCGAGCCCGGCCGCGACGCCCACTTCCGCGAGGCTTGGCTCGGCGTCGTTGGGCTCTCCGCCCTCGCGGCCTTCGGCTCCGCCATGGCGCGCCTCGACCGGGTCCCGGGCGAGGCGATGGTCGAGGTCTGCCAACACGCCTCCCCCGTCGTGGTCGCGATTGGGATGATGTACCTCTTCAGCCGCTACGACGCGGTCTCCATGGGCATCCGCCCCCTCGCCGTCGCCCCCCTCTGGGGATACGTGGCCCTGCAAGCCACCTGGGCCCGGGCGTCGGGACCCGAGGACCTCGTGTCCACGGGGGTTTTTGCGTTGGCCTATGTCATGAAGCTCTACTTCCTGGCGATGCAGACGGTCTGGTCCCGGGAGGGCCGGATCCAGCGCCACCTGGACCTTGGGGCTCTCTGACCGGTCGATGGGCAGCGGTAGATCGGCCCACCCAGTCTCCGTCGCCTGGCGTGCGCCTTGCACTCATCCGGTCTCCCGTTGACCACTGGTTTGCCCAAGGGGCCGACCCGGCTGGGACAGGCCCCTAAACGTCGAGGTCCACCCCTTCCCCAGCGACCGCGTCCACGACCTGTTCGAGGACCTGACGCGACCCAATGTCGGTCACTTCGATTCGAAGCCGTCCACACGGAACGGCGTAGTCGAACATGCGGGCATCCGCCACCCCACCGGGCGAGCCCTTCCGTGGCTTCTTTGGTGGCCGCTGAGTGAACATCCGGGCGAGCTCCCCTTGGTGGTAGATTCGGACCTCACGCTCGAAGCCCGATGGGGAGCGGCCAACGCGGAGAATCGAAGCTCGTTCAAGTGGGACCTTGAAGTCCGCATGGGAACGAGGGCTGCCAAGGTCAACGTCGCGGCGCCAACCAAACCACTTCCGGTCTGTCGAATAGAACGCGAAGGTGTAGCGGGCTGGGCGCAGTCCGTGGAACCAGAACGATCCGATGTCGTAGCCGACAGTGTAGTGCTCGAAGATGGCCCCCTCGATTCCGTCTGCCGCATGTCGCGTCACCGTGAACCGGCCAGGAACCGGAGAACCGGCGGCTGGATCTCGAACGATTCCATTGACGGATGCGGCGGGTGACAAGATCAGTCGAAGGTCCGATGCGCCCCCCTCCGCCTGCACAGCCTCCGATAGGAACCAAGGGTGGTAGGAGCACTCGGCGTCGACGTGATAGGACCCCTCAGGAAGGGGGCCCAAGCAGAACCTCCCGTCGTCCAGCGGCACGGTGGTCACGGTACCACTGCTCCCTTCGCGTCTGGCCGAGATGTAAGCGCACTGGAACGGCGCGCCGTCCGGAAGGATCAAGTGCCCCTCTATGAAGAGATCCGTGGAGACCACCACGGTTGTGTCAACGCGGGCCGCCCCAGGCGGCACCTCGATGAGCTGGAGGTATCCCTCGGAGTCATCTTGGAGTCCGATGGCACTGATTCTCAGGCTCTCACCCGGAAGCAAACCGGGGGCCTTCTGCGTAGCTGCCTTCTTGCCCGCGCGCGGCGCGGCGGACTCGGTGGACTTTGCAGCCGCCTGAGCCCTCGCTTCCTCCACCTCCGTCACGTCCGTCGTCTTGATGGCTCCCATGGCGATGAGCTCACGGCGCTCTTCGGCGGAAAGGCTTTCAATGAACGAGGCATGGAGCTTCTTGCCGATCTCCTTCCCGAGGGGATGGGCCGCGACCTTGGGGACGTGGAACCTCTGGATTCCCATGCCGTAGTTGCCCGGTGGAACCCCCAGGATCTGGAATCTCCCTTCATCGTCCGTCTGCACTTTTCTGACAACGGTGCTCGACTCATGGGTGGGTGGGAAACGATCTCCCCCGCGTACCAGGGAAACACGAAACTGGCGGCGCGGCTCGCCGGCGCGGTCCGTGACAAGCCCGTAGATTCCCGCGACCGTGGGCAGCGTCCACCGGCACTCCAGCGCCTCCCCCTCGTCGAGTTCGATGGGCTTCGGCCTGTCTCTTATACA
>CAJXRJ010000378.1 GCA_913058555.1 uncultured bacterium | reverse complement strand
ATCTACACACTGCATATCGTCGGCAGCGTCAGATGTGTATAAGAGACAGCCGCGGCCCCTTGGGCGTACACTCCCGATCTATGCCCCTTCCAGGCGAATCACCGGCCCCCTCCCCCGCGGAGCCGACGCCGCTGGCCCCACGGGACCTGCGGGTCCTGCGCGTGGGGATCGATACCGGCGGCACCTTCACCGATCTCGCGGTGCGGGGCCCGGACGGGTCCCTTCGGACGTGCAAGGTGCGCTCGACCCCCCAGGACCCCGGTGAGGCCCTTCTCGAGGGCCTCGCTGCCTTGGGGCTCGCTGGCGGGGCGGGCAGCAAGATCGTGCACGGCACGACGGTCGCCTTGAACGCCCTGCTCACAGGCCAAGTCGGCCAGGCGGCCCTCATCACGAATGAGGGCTTCGTGGACCTGATCGAGATCGACCGTCAGGCCCGCCCCGACCTCTATGCCCTGGAGCCGGAGCGCCCACGCCCTTTGATCCCGAGGGACCTGCGCTTCGAGCTTCCGCAGCGGTCCTTTCCGGCTGGCCCCGGGGAGGCCGAGGAGCGTACACGCCCCTCGGACTCGGAGATCGAGTCCTTGTGCGACAAAGTGGTCGCCACGGGCACCCAGAGCGTCGCGGTGTGCTTGCTCCACAGCTACGCCGACCCCGAACCAGAACGACGCGTGGCGGAGGCCCTGCGGGCCCGGGGCATCCAAGCCACCGCCTCCGCCGACCTCGTTCAGGAGTACCGCGAGGCCGAACGATTCTCCACCGCCGTCTGCAACGCGGCCCTGGTCCCCGTCGCCGCCCAGTACCTCGCCCAGTTGGGTGGAGCCCTTGGGGAGACGCCCTTGGAACTGCTGAAGAGCTCGGGCGGCGGCCTACCCGCCGCCGACGCCGCGCGGGAGCCCGTGCGCGTGCTGCTTTCGGGCCCCGCAGGCGGCGTCGTGGGCGCGGCCCATGCCGCGAAGGAAGCAGGACTCGGCAGCATCGTGACCCTCGACATGGGCGGCACGAGTACGGATGTCGCGTTCCATGACCCGAGCCGCAGCCTCGGGTCCCTCGGGGAAGAGGTGCGGGTCGCCGGCCATTCCATCGCGGTCCCGACCCTCGATATGCACACCATCGGATGCGGCGGAGGCAGCCTGGCGCGGGTGGACGCGGCCGGGATCCTGCGGGTCGGACCCGAAAGCGCCGGCGCAGACCCGGGCCCCGTGGCCTTCGGGCGCGGCGGCACCGAGCCCACCGTCACCGACGCGTACGTCCGGCTCGGACGCGTGCCCATCGCGCCTTTGGCCGAGGGCTTCCTTGGCGGCGCACTGGAACTCGACGTAGACGGGGTATTCCGCGCGTTTGAGGCCTTGGGCGAACGCCTCGGCGTGACGGGCGCCCGGGCTGCCGAAGCCGTCGTCGCCGCCGCCGGAGCTTCCATGCGCCGCGCCGCAGGGGTCATGACGATGCAGCGCGGCCGGGACCCGCGCACGACGCCCCTCGTGGCCTTCGGCGGCGGCGGTGGCCTCGCCGCCGCCTCCCTCGCCGGCGACCTCGGCATGCCCAGCGCCCTCGTGCCGTACGCCAGCGGCGTCCTGTCGGCCTACGGCATGACCCGCGCCGAGCGCACCTCGGAGCGTTCCGCCTCGGTCCTGCGTGTGGCCAGCGAACTGGACGGCCAAGAACGCGCCGGCATTCTCGCCGCCCTTGCGTCCGCCGCGGCCGCGGACATCCAAGGCGCGGGCCAGGAAATTGCCTTCGAGACGAGCCTCTCCCTGCGCTACCGCGGCCAGTCCTACGAGCTCAGCCTCCACGGGGACGGCGAGGACCCCGAAGGCGACTTCCACGCGGCCCATGAGGCTCGATTTGGCTGGCGCCTCGACGGACACGTTGTGGAGGTCGTGACCGCACGGGTTCGCGTCACCCTGCGAAACCAAGACTCCCCGGTCGCTGAGTCCCCCGGGCCCGCGGTCCCCGGGGCTACGGATCGGGAAGGCCCGCTGCAGGCCCTGGGCAGTCAGCCAGCCATCTTTGACGGGGAGTCCTTCGAGACCCCGATCTACGCCCGCACACACCTCGCCCCCGAGTCGCGCATCGAGGGCCCCGCCATCATCGCGGAATACTCCGGCACCACCACTTTGCCCCCCGGCTGGACCGCCCGCGTCGTCGGCGGCCTGGGGCTCCTGCTCGAACCCGCCCCATGACGATCCCCTTCTTCCAAATCGACGCGTTCTCCAGCGGCCCCTTCACGGGCAACCCCGCCGCGGTGTGCCTCCTGGAGGGCCCCATCGGCGCGGACCTCATGCAGTCCATCGCCGAGGAGAACAACCTCTCGGAAACGGCGTTTGTCGCGGAGATCCCAGGATCGGGGGGGGCCTATGCCCTGCGCTGGTTCACCCCTTCGACCGAGGTCGAGCTCTGCGGCCACGCGACCCTCGCCGCCGCGGAGGCCCTGCGCCTGGCCGGAAAGGCCCGCGCGGGGGACACCGTCGCGTTCTCCACCATGGGCGGCCCCCTCTCGGCGCGGCTCGAGCCAGACGGCGCGGTCACGATCGATTTGCCCGCGGCGATCTCGAAGGAACCCATGGGCGCCGATCGACTGCGGGCCATCGAGATCGCCCTCCATGGCGGTGTCCAAAGCGCCTTTGAGCACCGCTACGCCATGGCGGTGTTCGGCTCCGAAGAAGAAGTCGTGGCCGCCGCCCCCGCCGAACGCGACCTGCGTGAGATCGGCATTCCGCTCATCCTCACCGCCCCCGGCGACGCGGAAGACGTCGACTTCGTGAGCCGCTTCTTCGCGCCCACGCTCGGCGTCCCCGAAGACCCCGTCACCGGCAGCGCCCACTGCCAACTCGTGCCGTACTGGGCCGCTCAGCTTGGGCGGCCGGGGCTGGTAGGCCGCCAACTCTCGAAGCGAACCGGCGAACTCCGCTGCGCCCTCGCGGGGGAACGCGTGCACTTGACCGGCAACGCCCACCTGTACCTCAAGGGCGCAATTGAACAGGGCTGACGCACCCGAAGGGTGGCGTCAGCCCTGTTTGAACCAGCTCCCATAGCGCCCAAGGGGCCCCATGGGATGGCTCGATGAGATGGCGACCTGGCCGCCATCCACGGACAGCTAGTTCTTATCGATCTTCTGCAGCTCTTCCATGACCGGGGCGAGGATCTCAGCGACACCCGGGAGCATCATCACGCGCCCCATCTCGGTCCCCATCTTTGTGGTGAGCTCCTTGGTCCCCTCTTCCATCTTGGTCTCGAAGGCTTCTTTCTCCTCTTTGGAGAGCTTGTCGGTCTCCTCGCTGAGCGCTTTCATCTTGGCGACGGCTGCCTTGAGATCGCTCACCGCTGCCTCGGCGGACTCCTTGTCCTTGATGCCCTCGAAGACGGAGACGAAATCAGACACTGCGTCCTTGGAGCGCGTCTCCAGGTCGGCGCCGCCCCCACAGGAAACGAGGACAAGAAGGCAGGCGGCGAAGGCGGACTTGGGGGAGAACTTCATGGGAGCGCGGGCGAGGTAGGCCCCGTGGCGGGGCGAATGATTAGGAGGACTCAGTGGGGCGAAGCCCCTGGGGATCAGATCACTGGGGATCGAATCACAGAGAACTGGATCCCCAAAAAAACGCCGCGAGGACTCATGAAAGTCCCCGCGGCGTTCTTGTTTGGAGCGGCTGATCGGATTCGAACCGACGACATCAACCTTGGCAAGGTTGCGCTCTACCACTGAGCTACAGCCGCGATGCCGAGAAGGATAGCGATCCCGGCCTGGGTGGCAAGTCCCCTCGTGAACTTTCCTGCTGCGGCGCCGGCTCCCGCCGCGCCGGAGTCAGCCATGGGCCTTCGGAAAGCTCCTCAGGAAGCCGAAGCGTCGGCCTGCTCGCGGATTCTCTGGGCCACGAAGTCCCCCGCTGCTCGGGCGGCATCGGGCAACGAGAGTCCCCGGGCGAGACCGCAGGCCACGCCTGTCGCAAAGCGGCACCCGGACCCCCGGATGCCGTCACCGGGCTCGCGGCGACGTTCGATCCATACGGGCTCTTCCCCCGGCTCGAGAACGAGGTCCCGGGCGGGCTCATCGGGGGATGCGTGGCCTCCGGTCACGACGATCGACGAGACCCCAAAGTCGAGGACGCGGCGGGCAGCCCGCAGGCGGCCCTCGTCCGAATCCACCTGATCTCGGTCTTCCCAGGCGAGGAGCGCCAGCTCGTCCAGATTCGGGGTCAGGATGGGGCCAGCCACAAGGAGGCTGTCCCGCACGGCGACCATTTCGCGGTCGCTCCAGAACCGGTACCCACCCGACGACCTGGCCACCGGATCCACCACCGCAGGGACCTCGGGTGCGCCGTGGCGGGAGCGGGCCACGAAACGGGCGGCCTCCACGATCGACGCGACCCCAGGAAGGAGGCCAAACTTCAGGGCGGCCACGGGGTCCCCCTCGTCCTTGGCGCTTCGAAGTTCGTCCTCCGCTTCGCGGTTCCAAAGGAGTCTCTCCTCCACGCTGCGCACCTGGAACAGGTCCTGGTCCGTCATGGCGCTGGCGATTTCGATGCCGCGGCATTCCGCGGCCAGGACCGCGTCGCGGTCGGCGTCGAGACCAGCCTGCCCAGAGGAATCCACGCCCCCCACCAGAAGAACGCGGGGGGAGGCGATCTGGCGTTCCAGGTCTTGATCACTCATCGAGTCGCTTTCCTTCGGGGGCATTGCTGGGTTCTCCGTCGTCGCCGCTCGCGGTGGAGATCACCGACAGCGCGTTCTTGCGAATGCGTCGCTCAACGCTCTTCACGATGCTCATGCCGTCGTTCTCGAGCTTGATGCGCCCGCCTGCGATATGCCCGTGTCCACCGAAAGAGCCTTCGCCGGCAAGCACCCTCTCCATGAGTGGGTAGGCCTTGCCGAAGGCGTAATCCGTTCGCAGCGAAAGAACGTACTCACCCTCGAACGCTCCGCCAGCCACAACCCACGAACAGCCCTTCATCCGAAGGAAGAAGTCCGCCATCTCGGCGACGTGCTCGGGATTCTCGACGTTGCCCATGAGCGCAATGACCAACGGCCCGTGCTGGCGCGCCTTCGAGAGGCCTTGGCTCACGTGCCTGTAGTAGCTTCGCGGCAGCGGCGGTTTGTCGATGGATGCGATCAGCTGGCGGTCGCCTTTTCCGAACAGGGACAGGTACGCCTCCTCGTCGAGGGGCGACGCGTTGCGCGAAAGGTCCGCGGTGTCGTAGCGCACGCCACAGAAGAGCGCCGACGCGGTGGTCTCGTCGATCGGCACCTCCATGTCACGGAGGTACTCAAACAGGATCGACGACGTGGCGCCCAGGTCCGTGCGCACGTCCTCGTGGGGAATCGTGCGTTCGAGGGAGCCGGCTTGGGGCGACCGGTGGTGGTCGAAGACCGCGATCACCGGGAGCTCGGTCGGCACGACGGTGTGACGGAAGGTGGGCTGGGTGTCCACGAGCAGGACGCCACAGAACCGGCCGAAGTCGATGCCCTCGTAGTCTTCGAGGTTGAGATCGAGGGTGCGAAGGAGCGCAACGTTCTCGGCGCGGTGAACGCGCCCGTGGGTGGCCACCACGCAGCGAAAGGCAAAGCCCTTCTCGATCAGAAGCCGCAGCCCTTCGCACGCGCCAAGGGCGTCGGGGTCCGGGCCCCGGTGGGTCAGGATCAGGAATGACCCGCTGACCTCGGGGTCGGCGCTCTCCGCTGCCGCCCGCAGCGCGCGGCCGAGGTGCTCGACGGGAGGCAAGCCATCGAAGGGCTTGGGCCCGTCGCGCTTGACGTCATCGGAGGCCGAATGACCGGAGTCCCCAGCGGGGACATCTGTCGGGCCTGGGGCGGTGGTCCTTTGGGCTGAATCGGTCATGGTTGGGCGACGCAGCGGGCTGCGCCAGGGGAGCCATTATCGACGATGCCGAGGCCCCGGCTCTACCGAGGGGCCGGCTCCGCCGCCCCCGCCTGACCCGTAAGACCTTCCCCGGAAGCCACTTAGGACCAAAAACTGAGTCGAGATTGGCCCGATTGCCGCGCCCCAGGGGCCCTCCCGCGCCCCAAGCGCTCTCAGAATCCCAGGCCCATCAGGAATTGGACCGACGCGAGCACCTCGGGACGGCCGTGGGTTGGGTCCACGTCGATCACTTTCGACGCGTCCTTGGGGAGGTACTCCGAGACGAGCTTGAAGTCGACTTCCCCGAGGCTCGGCGGCAGCCCGAATTCATCGTCGGTGGCGTCCCGAAGGTGCAGACCGAGCATGCGCGCGCCATAGGCCTCGAGCCAAGCGCCCTGGTCGGGGATCCCGAGGCGGCCGCGGCGATGAATGCGGCCGGTATCGTGCCAGTAGCCCACCTTTTGGGAGGCCAGATCGTCAAGCACCCATTGAACGGCTTCGAAGCCGAAGAGGTCGTTCAGCTCATTCCCCGCGGCCACGGCGAGGAGCGTCTCTGGGTACTCCGATCGCAGGGTGTGAACCGAGCGGCAGAAGTGCTCAATCTGGCGCTGGGCCTTGGTCTGGATCTTGTGAACGAATTCGCGTGTCTCCTCCTGCAGGAGCTCGCGGCTGTCCTCGTCGACCACGCTGTGCTTTGCCAAAAGGGCATCGGCTGCGGCCTCCACTTTGGCGTTCTCGATGGCGCAGCCCCGCAGGACTACGACGGGCGCACCGAGCTTCTGGGCGAGCTGGATGTGGCGCCGCGAACTGTTCAGGGCCATCTCGCGCTGGTCGGCACTGAGGCTGCCAAGCATGCTCCCTGACATTTGGGGGCCCTTGGGCTTGAGCGCCCCCACGACCACACAGTCCATCTTGATGCCGGTCTCGCGCATCGCGTCCTCCCAGCCGCGGAGCTCGGGCGGGGTGGAGGAGAGGCCCAGCTCAAGGCGCCGGAAGCCCATGGCAACCGCCGAGAAAGCCTGATCTTCAATGGACCGCAAGCGCGGTCCATAGCACGACGTGGATAGGACCAGGTCGTTCGGAATGCCGGGCTTGGTCACGAGCAGATGCCGGGGTTCGGGGACGCCTGTGGCGGGAATGAGAAGGGCCTTCGGTTCAGGCCCCGGGAGAGTGCCCGATACCAGGACTCCGTGTCAAACGGGCCATGGGGCGAAGTGACACAGTGCAAACCCATAAGTTCAGACTCTGATGTCGGCGGTCTGCTGGGCTTGGCCCGCATAGCGCTCGAGAATTGGGTCCACTTCCGCCGTGAGGAACTCCTCGACCTGCTCGGGTGCCCGTCCAACGTATCGGGAGCCGTCCAGGAGCTCGTCGAGCTGGCCCGCGACCTCCCCGAAGGCCGGGTCCTCCATGAGGCGACGCGGGAGATCCGACTCCCTGCCAGCCTTAATCTCGGCGGCGGCGGCATGGCTGTGGACACGGATTTTTTCT
>CAJXRJ010000377.1 GCA_913058555.1 uncultured bacterium | reverse complement strand
GAGACAGCCTCCCCCATGAACCGACCTGCCAATGGCCTCGGTTCGACGCTTCCGACGAGCAAGCGGTTCTCCGCATCCTGCGCGATGGCAACGTCTCCACCCACGGAGTCATCCGCGAACTGGAGCGCGACTACGCCGCCTTCACGGGCCGGGACTTGGCCCTCGCCCATAGCAGCGGAACTGCCGCGCTCATGGCCGCGTTCTTTGCCCTGGACCTCGCCCCGGGCGACGAGATCCTCGTGCCGACGGCGACCTTCTGGGCTTCGGTCCTGCCGATGCTCTGGTTCGGACTCGTGCCCGTGTTCTGCGAGAGCGAACCGGGCCGCCTGGGACCTTGTCCCGACGACATGCGCCGCCGCATCACGCCGCGGACCAAAGCCATGGTCGTCGTGCACCTGTGGGGCATGCCTGCGAGGATGACGGAGATCCAAGCCCTCGCAAAGGAGCACGATCTCAGGATCGTCGAGGACGCGTCCCACGCCCATGGCGCCACCTGGCGCGGAACGCCTTGTGGGAACCTGGGGGACGTGTCGGTCTTCAGCTTGCAAGGGGACAAGCTCGCGCCCGCGGGCGAAGGCGGTGTGCTCCTGACCGATTCCCCCGAGATGCATGAGCGCGCCATTTGCCTCGGGGACATCACGCGCATCATCGAACTGAATTCGGCGGCTCGCCGATTTGCCGCGACGTCCTTCGGCGTCAAGACGCGCATCGCGCCGATGTCCGCCGCCCTGGGAAGGGCCCAGCTCGAAAAACTGAGCGAGCACAACAGGCAGCGCGGCGAGAACCACAGGCGCCTGAGCTTGGCCCTCGAGGAGTTGGGCTTCGATACGTTCCTCGCGCCCGATCACATCGAGCGCGTGTACTTCGAGTTCATCGTTCGGCACCGGGATCCGAGCGCCGACATCGACGGCCTCGCGGCGAGGCTGCAAGCAGAGGGTTGCCAGGTGGCCGCGCCGCGCTACCCGCTCTTGCACGAGCAGCCATTCTTCACGGAGGGCCATTGGAAGGAAGTGGCGCGATTCGAGGGCCCCGAGCCGGAGCGCCTGCCCCTCGAATCCACGGGCCGAGAGAACGGCCGCCTGCTGCGCCTTCCGAACTTCCCCGGCGAGGACAACGGCATCCTGGACCAGTACATCGAAGCGTTCACGTGCGCCGCGTCAAAATGACCGACTCGATGCGCCCCACCATCGGCATGGCCCTCGCCAACGGGTGCCTGCACGTGCTGCACGTGGCGGTGATTCTATTCTCGTGCCTCGGGTGGCTCAGCCCCGCCACGCGGCCGGCCCACCTGGTCCTGGCTGCGCTCATCGGATGCTCTTGGTTCGTCCTGGGCCCCTTGATCGGGCATCCCGGATTCTGTGCCCTGACCGGGATCCAGCACCGCGTCTGGGGCGCACTCGGGCGCGCGGAGAAGCCCAACTACATGACGTTCCTCTACCGAAAACTGACGGGCCGGGACCCCGATCCGGGGCGCGTTCAGATGGTGACGCAACTAACCTTCTACGGCACCACCGCGGCATCGATCGCTCTGTTCCTCTGGGGCGAGTAGAACGAGGCCGCCCCCCTTCCCGTTGCACCGCCCCCCATGAGCGCCAAGTCCACCCTCCGCCTCGTTGCCCTCATGTGCCTGCTCGGCCTCGTCGCAGGTGTCTGGTCCCATGCGTCCGCGGTGACCGCGGTGTCCGTGACGCCCATCGAGCCCCTCGATGACATCAAGGACGCCCTCGGCACCGCCCCCTACTTTCGCGTGGATGTGCTCGTCGACGGCAGCTGGAAGAAGCTGAGTCCCCATGCCGATCGTCCCATGGGCGAAGGGCAACGCTGGGTTCTCAGCGAGCCAGCCCCCTTCAGGGGCGTGGAGACCCTTCGCCTCCTGGAGGACGACATCGCCGGGGATGACTTCATCGATGAGGCCGACCTGGAGGGCCGGCACGCCCAGGGCAAGCGCGTCACCTTCGAGATCGAGGTCAGTCGCGACTTCGGGGTGGGCATTGCCTGGTTCGTCATGACCCCGCTGGGCCTCATCCTGGTGGGCGCGATCGCCCTCGGCCTCTTCTTTTCGTTTCTCCTCGGGGGAGGCGAGCTCCTGGACCTCGCGGGCTGACCCTCACTCGCAAGGGCACGAATCGGCCCTACTGTTCGCCCGACGCAACGCAACGAATGTCCCCATGGGACGTGCGGATCTTTGCGCCAGGTTGACCCGGCTCCATCGACCCCAAGTTGGGCAGATCGGAACGCACGTCACCGTGGCTGGCCTTGGCGTTGATCGCCGCGCCGCTCCCCATCGCGTGGTAGATCGTGACGCCGCCGTGGTTGACGTCGATGTCGGCGTAGCCGTTCCGGCGCAGGTCCAGCTTGACGTTGCCGTGCCCGCACCGGATGTGGTCGTCACTGGAGAGATCCGAAGCCACGCCCGCCCGCTCGATGGTCACGTCGCCGTGCTGGGAGTCGACCCGGGCGCTGCCTGCCAGGAGGCGCGCATGCACGTCGCCGTGGCTGGAGTCGAGCACCAGCCCCTCGATATCCATGGCGCGCCAATGGGCGTGCGCCGATTCACCGTGCACCTCGGGGCCATCATGGATCTCGACGTCCCCGTGCCGTTGCTCGATCACCAGCCCGCCGCGGATCCCATCGTAGGTCGCGTCCCCGTGGCTCGACTTCACTTCCAAGGGGCCCGCGTTGCGGATCGTCACTCGCCCATGACTCGTCTCGAGCTTGGCGCCTTGGATTCCGTCGGCGAAAAGCTCCCCGTGCGCCTGAACGCCTTCGAGCCGTCCAGCCAGCGCCGCAAACTCCGAGTCGCCGTGACGAACCTCGAAGTCCACAGCCCCAGCGACGCCCGCGACCCGGGCGTTCCCGTGGGCGTTCACCACGTCGACCTCGGCCGCTGAGTCCACGAGCAAAGTCAACGTCGAGCGCAGGCCACGGAGGTCGTCTTTGAAGATCTCCGGCAGCTGGAGCTCGAACGCCATCGTCCTCCCGTCCTCTCGAACGTTCAACGCCACCTCATCCAGGACCATCTCGGCCAGGGCCGGCTCATCGGCCCAGACCTTCGCGGTCCAGCGCCACCCGGTCGCCTCACCGGGCCCTGCGGCCTCGATCTTCACCTGCCCAAATCGGTGGTCGACCTCCACCCTCCGAACCCCGGTGGCCACGGCCCCCGATTCGTTCCGCTCGGAGGTCACGCCCTCATAGTTGAAGCGGTACCCGTCCGTGATGAGGCGGTAGCTCCCCCCCAGATCAGCGCATGCGGAGGTCGTGAGAAGGAGCAGGGCGGCGAGGGGCAGGGTCTTCATAGGGCGATGGTACCGGGGCAGGGTGCGTCGAGCTGGCATAGGCGCCCCGAGGGCACCCGAGAAGGTGCAGGCCGAATGGACCGACATTGGTTATTCCTGGGATTGCCGGCCATCGATTTTCAGGGCGCTGCGCCCAGGTGGATGGACACCATGATCAACCCCCATCCAAGCCACCCCGATCCGGACCCCAGTGGGCCCAACCCCGACGGCTCCCCTCCTGGAGAGACGTGGGACCTGACCCGTCATCTTCAGTGGCTACGGTCGCTCGCACGCGCTTTGGTCCGGGATGAGGCCCTCGCAGAGGACCTCGTGCAGGACACGGCGGTCGCCGCGCTGCGCCCTGGGGCTGCTCCGCCCACGGAGGCCCGGGCCTGGCTCGGGACCATCCTGCGCAATCGGGCGCGGGACGCCCAAAGGCGGCGGGCGGCGCGGCGCCAGCGGGAGGAGCAGGCCTCGAAGCCGGAGTCCTCCGGGGACGCCCAGGAACTCGAGGCCCGCGCGGCCATGGGCGCCGAGCTCAGCCGCCGCGTCTTGGCCCTTGAGGAGCCGATGAAGAGCACGCTCTTGATGAGGTACTGGGACGGGCTGCCGCCGCGCGTGATCGCGAAGCGGCTGGGCGTTCCGCTGGCGACAGTGAAGAGCCGCCTCGCCCGGGGGCTCGAACGCATCCGCAGAGACCTTGATGCAAGCCATGGCGGCGACCGCCGGGCGTGGGTCATGGCTGTCCTTCCCTTGGCCCGAAAGACCCCCCTAGTTGCCGCGGTCCCCGCGGTGGGATGGACACTGATGCATGCAAAACTCACCCTCTCCGCCGCGGCGGTGCTGCTCCTAGGCGGCGCGATGTACTTCCTGCGTGGCGCGACCGCGGCGGAATCCAATGGCCTTGCGAACGAGACTGCCCAGGCTGAAGCCAGGACGCCTTCGGCACCGGGGGAACGCGCCCCCCTGGGGCCCCGACCGAACAAGCCAGAAGAGGCCCGCGGATCGCGAACCTCGGCCACGGCGGCAGCCGCCGTGCCGAGCACCGCGCCCAAGCCCACCTTTGAGGTCACCGCCAAGGTCGTCGACGGCAACGCCAATTCCCTCGCAGGGATCGGGATTCGACTGGCGGGCCATGACGCGGTGGCCCGCACCGCCGCCGATGGGAAAGTCACGCTCATCACCACCGAGTCGAGTGGCACCTTGGTGGCGGCCTCCGACGAAGAATGGGTCACCGTCCGTCCCGGCGTATGGCGCGCTGAACGGGAGCGGGTGCCCCTCGTGGTCCTCGCCCCCTCCCTCCAGGTCGCCGGCCGCGTGATCGATGAGTTTGGATTTGGCATCGAAGGCGCCCAGGTGGACGTGCGCCTGCCCGACGAGTTCCTGTCACGCTTTGACGCGTCCTTTGGCGCGTCGACGAGGTCCGGATGGACGACCAACGCTCAAGGCGGCGGCGAGTTCGTCTTCGACGGCGCCCCCGCCGTCTCCGGCTCGGTGATGCTCGTCACCCGCGAGGGGTACGGAGACGTGCGCGTGAACTGCCCCATGACGGACCAAGGGGGAGTCACCGTGGTGATGGGCCGCCCCGAGGTCGCATTTGAAACGGCCCTGAAGGGTCGCGTCATCCGCGCGAATGGTCAGCCGGCGACGGAGGCACGGGTGGCCCTCGGCTACGAGCTTGTGGCGACGGATTCCGAAGGGCTGTTCACCATCGACTTGGCGCGAACGGGTGCGGGCGCAGTCCTGACGGCGATCGAAGCCGGCTCCCTCGCCGGCCAGGAGCGTGTCCCAGAGGGGGCCGAAGCCGCTGGCCCACGCAGGGGCTGGCCCACGTTTGTGGAAGTGCGCCTCGGCGGCGCGCCCCTTGGGATTCGCGGCAAAGTCGTCAACGAAGCCGGTGAGCCCCTGGCGGGAGCCCGCCTCTGGCTGCGGGATCCCACCGAGTTCGGAACGCTCGGCAAGTTCCCCCTCCGCCGCGAGGGTCTCTCGGCTGGCCTTGGTCCCTCCGAAGACGCCGTCCGGTCCCTCGCCTCGATGGGAGCATTGGGCGGCAGCGAGGAGCATGGATCCGCCACGGGTGTTGGCGCCCCAAACGCCACCCTGCCCTGGGTTGTGACCGACAAGGACGGGCTCTTCCACATCGAAGGCCTCGACGAACGAACGTATGAGCTCAACGTCGTCGGACCGAAACTCGACTACGC
Source organism: uncultured bacterium (assembly GCA_913058555.1). Classification (GTDB taxonomy): domain Bacteria; phylum Planctomycetota; class UBA1135; order UBA1135; genus Saltatorellus. The sequence goes on along the minus strand of CAJXRJ010000377.1, from coordinate 1,868 downwards.
CATGCAAACGCGCCCCATCGACGCGGGCTCCAACAACGTCACGATCGTCGCCCTGGATGAGGACCGATTGGAAGAGCTGCGAGGCCGTGTCCTGACGCGCCTCGGGGACCCCGTGCCTGGCGTGTTCGTCACTCCCTGGATCAGCGCGGTGGCCGGAGATTTTGCGGTGGCCGATGGTTCCTCCTCCGTCACGCGCTACTTCTATGGCAGCGGCGCCACGACGAACGCGGAGGGTGAATTCGTCTTGCCCAACGTGCCGTCACAGTGGACTCAGTTCTACGTGTCCGGACCAGGCATTGTCCCAAGCTACGCCGCGGTCGAAGACGTCGAAGACCCCGCGGACTTCGACGTCACCGTCGGGGCCCGCTTCGAAGTCTCGGTGGAGGTCACCGATAGCGAACTGGGCATCGACGCCGTGGACGCCATCGATGCGAACGGAGACCCCGTTCCGATGCTGAGGATCTTCGCCGACGGCTACTCCACCTTCGCGTCCATCGAGGTCACGGACGGGCGCACCGGTGTGTTTGCCCTCGAGGATCGCGCGACGTCCCTCAGGCTCCTCGTGGGGGCGCGGGTCCATGAGGAGATCGCCCTCGACTGGACATTTGGGGAGGTCCTGAAGATCCGGCGCTAGGGCAGGGCGCGCCGATTCTCTGGGGATCATCACGGATGAACCTCAGCCCCCAGGGGGGCCCCATCGGGAGCTGGGATCCGGTCTCATGGAATTCGAGGTTTCGGTCGATCTCGTCTGGACGGGTGACTCCGGAGGCCCAGCGTTCTCCGCAGACCCATTCCAGCCCCCACCCGCCCGCCTACGGGCCCGCCCCAGCGACCGACATGTCGAACCTCACCTTCCAAGCGATCGAGCCCCTCGTTGCCTCCAAAGAGGTCCTCCGGAGCTCCGTTTCCGTCACGTTCCGATGCCCGGAGACCGACACCGAAGTCCCCAGCACTGGCACCCTCAAGCGCATGGACTCGGTCAAGTCCACGGCCGCACGCTCCGTCAAAAAGAACCTCTGGTCGAGCCTGCGCCGCTCGGTCACCAAGGCCGTTTCCGACGCCCTCGGTAGCGGGGCCGCCGGCAGGATCGCGCGCGACGTCACGAACACGACCATGCGCCAAGGCGAACAGAAGACCGCCTTCAGCAAGGAGGAGGTCCAGAACGGCATCGTCGAGGCCTTCAAGGCCGTCCAGGCCAGCTTCAAGTGGAACGCATCCAACGAAACCTGGGTTGGCGTGAAGAAGCCGGCCAACAAGTTCGAGGAGCGCCTCGCCGAGTCCCCGGTCACCGAGCGCTATGACCAGGGCGTCCTCGCCCGCACGCTCATCGAGCTGAGCGCCGCCGACGGCGAGATCAGCGCAGACGAGATCGCGTTCATCTCCGACTTCATCGATCCGGAGCTGGGCTCTGTGGACGAGCTCTCGAAGCGCGATCCGCTCACCGCCGCTGAACTGAGCGAAACGTCGGAGGGCGCCCGCCAGTCGATCCTGATGCTCGCTTGGGCCTGTGCCATGTGCGACGAGGAGCTCGCGGACGCTGAAGTCGCGAGGCTCGGTGAAATCAGCAACGCCCTCGGCTTCGATGATGCAACCCAGACGGGCCTGCGCCAGGACGCCCAGAAATTCCTCTTCGAGCAGGCCCTCGCGGGTGTGTACGCCGGCGGGAGCCGCGACGACGAGGCCTTCACGGCGGCCCAGGAGGCCGCGGGCAAGATGGGCATCCAGACCGAAGAAGTCCAGAGGATGGACGCCGGCTATCGCCGGGCCGCCGGGATCGTCTGAGCCCCCTTCCGAGCGAACGAATCGGCGGCGGCGCCCGATGCCCATGGCACTGTCTCTTATACACATCTCCGAGCCCACGAGACTAG
>CAJXRJ010000376.1 GCA_913058555.1 uncultured bacterium | reverse complement strand
GAGGCGCTAGGTCCGGAGATCGAGCTCATGGTGGACGCCCACGGCACGTGCTCACTTCCGGAGGCGAAACGTTTTGCACGGATGGTGGAGTCCGCCAACCTGCGTTGGTTCGAAGAGCCCACGGCCCTCGACGACGTGCAAGCGACCGCTGAGCTGCGGGCGTGCACGGACATCCCCATCGCAGTGGGCGAGAGCCTCTCGACGCGCTTTGACTTTGCCGACGTCATCGGGCGCCGGGCCGCCGACGTCCTGCAGCCGGACGTCGCCCTCGTGGGGGGCGTGACCGAAGCCCGCCGGGTGGCCGTGCTAGCAGAGACCGCCCAGTTGGAACTGGCGCCGCACCTCTGGGGCTCGGCCGTGTCTTATCTCGCCGGCCTGCACGTGGCGTTCGCCAGCCCCGCTGCGCGGATCCTCGAAGTCTCATTGGGCGCAAATCCCCTGCTCCGCGATCTTCCCGAGGTCCCACCCGTGGTTGAGAACGGCCGCGTGTCTGCGCCCACGTCGCCGGGGCTCGGATTCCGCCCGCGGCAGGACCTGCTCGAAGAATGGACGGTTGCCGTTTAGGCGGCGTGACCCGAACCCAAGACACCGAACGACCCGACCCATGCCAAGCATCCAGTCCATCAATCACGTGGCCCTCATTGTCGACGACATCGGGGAAGCACGCCGGTTCTACGGCGAAGAGCTCGGGCTCGAGCTCTTGCCGTCGTTCGACTTCGATTACCCCGCCGTGTTCTTTCGGGTCAATGAGACCCAGCAGCTCCACATCACCGAGTGGGAGGACAAGACCTCTTTCCGCGGCCACTTCTGCATGGTGGTGGAGGACTTTGTGGGCCTCTTCCGCAAGCTCGTCGGCCAGGGCCTCATCGACGTGCGGCCGTGGGGCAACGTGCGCCGTTTGCCTGACGGGGGCATGCAGATGTTTGCCCGTGACCCAGCCGGCAACTTGTTGGAGTTCGCGAGCCGCCCCGAGGAGGCGATCGATCCAGCGCTCTTCGAGCATGATCTCGTGGACGAAGGCCAGGGGCTCTACGCCTCGGGGCGCGAGGATGGCCGAGGACTTGGTTCCGCGGAGGCCACGCTCCACCACGGGGGCAAGGGAAGTTGACGCGCCCGGCCGTCCTCCTGCTGGAGCCTTTGCACGCCTCCGCCCGCGCGCGGTTGGATGAGTGGGCCCAGGTCGTCGAGCTTGGGTCCCCTGACGCCTCCCTTGATCAAGCGCGGGGAGGCGTGCCGCTCGAGTCCATCGGCGCGCTCATCACGCGTGGGCGCGGCCAGGTGGACGAGGCACTCTTGGATAGGCTCCCCGGACTGCGCGTGGTGGCCCGCGCGGGGGTGGGTCTCGACAACGTAGCGCTCGAGCCCGCGAAAGCGCGCGGGGTCCGGGTCTTGAACGTTCCCGATGCCTTGACGACGACCGTTGCGGAGCATGCCATCGCGCTTGCTCTGGCCGTGCGCCGCGGGATCCCGCACTACGCCACGGCGGCGAAGGAAGGGCGTTGGGAGCGACGTCTGGGCTACAGCGGCGCGTCGGTGGCGGGGGCTCGCACAGCCATTGTCGGCTTGGGGTCGATCGGTTCCCGTGCGGCGTTGCTCTTCTCGGCCCTGGGCGCTGAGGTGACGGCTTGGAGCAGGACTCCCCGGGAAGCGCCGGAGGGGGTGGCGCGCTTCGAGCCTGTACTCGAACGTGCCCTCGCAGGGGCTTCGATCGTCTCTGTTCACGTCGGGCTGCACGGGGAGACCCGTGACCTTCTCAACGGCGAGCGGCTCGCTCTCCTTGCGCCGGGCGCGACGGTGGTGAACACGGCGCGTCCGGGCATTGTCCATCGGGCATCCATGCTGGCCGCGTTGGAGGCCGGCCAGGTGGGCGCCTACGCCGTGGATGGTTTTGAACCCGAACCACCGGACGTGGACGACGAGCTACTGGGGCATCCGCGATGCCTCGTGACGCCCCATGTGGCGGCGCTCACCGAGGAGACCTTTTGCGGGCTCTGCATGGACACAGTCGAGGGCGTGAGGGACGCCCTCGAAGGGCGTGAACCCACAGGCGGCGCGCGGCGCGTCGTTTGAGGACCGCGCCGCGCGCACGGATGTCTACTTTCGGGGCCTACTTGAGTCGCAGCTTGAGCTTCTTCTCGGCCTTGCCCGTCAGGCGAGCCCGCCGCGTCGCGCTGCGCCCATCCTCCGCAAAGGCGCGGACTTGATAGAGCCCCGGGGGCAGCGGGCCAACCCGTTGCTCCTTGCCGTCGAAGCCGCTGGAGATGCGCCCCATGAGCTCTTGGAGACTGAGCATCCCGTTGACTTCGTTGCCTTGTTCGTCCAGGACGCTGACCCGCGAGCGAATGTCGGCGCCCGTCTTGTCCGTGAGGGATACGAGCAAAATCGTCCCCGACGCCACGGCGACGGTCGTCTCGGTGACCTCCCCGGATCGGATCCTAACCGTCGTCCCCGAGGACGAAGACATGCCCTCGGCGCGGGCGGTGATGGTGTACTCGCCGGGGGCGAGACCGTCGTATTCAAACGCGCCGCTGGCGTTGGTCGCCTGGAAGGAGAAGAGCTCGAGGAGGTGGCCGTTCTCGTCGCGCAAGAAGATCGAGGCCTCCGCCACTGGCTTGCCGTCGGTGCCGCGCACGATACCGTGGAGTTCGCCAGGGGCTTCGAGCTGGAAGTTCACGGTCTCCCATTTGCCCTCGCCGACCGTCACGGACTGGACCTTTCGCCCGAGGCTCCCGTTGCCCCCGAGCAGGCCCCCAAGGTAGGAGCCGCCGGCGGCCACTGCGTAGTCGCCGGGGCGCACGAAGATGATCTCGTATTGGCCTTCGGAATCGGTGCGTGTCTCGTTGTATTGGCCACCCATGACGGTGCCGAACACCTGACCTGATTGCATCGACAACGTCACGCGGGCGTCGGCCTGGGGCGTGCCACCGGGCCCGAGGACCCGGCCTGTGATGCGGCCCATGGGCATCTCGACGTTGAGTTCGTACTCGTCGCCTTCGGGGATGTTGCGGCGGAACTCGACGCTGTTCTGCATGCCGGCGGCTCCCGCTGATTGAACGGTCATCAGGTAGTCGCCGGGCTCGTCGAGGATCAGCTCGTAGCGGCCTTCCTTGTCCGTCGATCCGATCTTGAGGCCTTCGAGGCCACCGCCGGCACCCTTCATGAAGCTGATGATCAGCTCCGGAACCGAGTCACCGGCCAAGGCGACCTGACCAAAGACCCGCACCGGTGCCGCCGGTGGGGATCCGAGGACCACGTGTTCGGTGGCCTCGTCCTTCAGGTCGACGCTGGTCATCTTGAGTGCTTTGATCAGGGTCGCTTGGTCCAGGGTCTCGCCGTCCTCCGGCTGCAAGGACTGGATGCCGGGGAAGGCTTGGACCTGCCACGAGCCTGGGGTGAGGCCGTTCTCCTCGAAACGACCGTCCGAGTCGGCATTGGCGAAGCGCCGCTCTTCCATGGTGGGCATCTGGATGATGATCATGCAGCCCGCTGCTGGCTCACCGTCTGGTCCGAAGATCTCCCCGGAGATCGTGCCACCGTGGCGCATGACGAGGACGATGTCGCCCTCGGACTCGCCTTCTGCCAGCTCATAGGCAAAGCCTTCGCTGGGGGCCCAGCCGTCCTTCTTTGCGACGATGGAGCCGGCCCCTGGGGCAAGGCCTTCGAGTGCGAATAGGCCTTCTCCGTCGGACTTGGCGGTGACCCAATCTCCGCGACCTTGCATGGCCTGGAAGACCTCTTGCCCTTCGAGTTCCTTGGCGATTTCCGCGCCGGAGACCGGGAGACCGCCCGGGTCGAGGATCTTGCCGGTCAGTCGGATAGGGGCGTACAGAACAAACGGGGACTCCTCAGTGGTGGGAAGAGTCACGGTGAGCTTCTCCGAGCGCGCCATGCCCTCGGCTTCGACGGTGAATGTCCAGTCCCCTGATCGCAGGTTGGTGAAGATGAACTTTCCGTCCTCAGGCTCAAAACCCTCCGTCTTGGTTTCGCTGGGGGGCATGTACCACTGGCTGCCTGTGCGCTCCCCTTTGACCGTGAACGCTGTGACGGGCTCGCCGGAGCCATCCACGACCGAGCCGATGAAGTTCACCGGCGGTTCCAGCGTGAGAACCAGCTTTTCGGAGGGCGCGTGCACGAGGGCTTGGAAAGCGCTCCAACGGCCGTTCTCCTCTGGCTTCTCCTGGTCCTTTGCGTCGAGTTCCACCGTCACGGCCCAAGGCCCTTTGCCGAGCCCGAAGATCTCAAAGGCACCGGACTCATCGGTGGTCGCGTCGTTCTCTGCCCCAGCGAACGCGCGCGGGTCCATCGGGGAACCCGCCGCGTTCTCGCCGAGATCTGGCTCCACTTCGATCTTGGCACCGCTGGCCGGGCGGCCGTCGGGGAACGTGACGCTCCCGGTCAGGCTCAGGCCGCGATCCAGAACGATGTCGGGAACCTTCAGAACTTGGCCGTCGCTAAGTTCGAGGGATGAGCCCATCGTCTCCTGATAGTCGTCGTGCTTGACGCGGATCCAGACCCGGCCAGCCGTGACACCCGTGAGTTCGAAGGTCCCGTCGTCCCCGCAGTCACCTTTCCGCAGGTCCTCGGAGGGGTTGCCGAAGAACTCTTGGCCCAGGGCGATGACGGACGACCCCGCGACCGCGTCGCCTTTGTCGTTGACGACGCGCCCCTTGACGGTGCCACCTGTCGCGAGCGTGATCGTCAGGTTGTGGCGCTCACCGGCCACGGGCTGAATGTCTTCGCTGAAGGACCTGGCGTAGAGGTCGCTCCGGGTCTTCACTGCCACTGGCCGGCTTGCCGGAACCGCATAGAAGTGGAATTGGCCATCGGCCCCTGACTCAGTGGTGCGGTCCAAGGGGCCCGCGTCGGCGGTTCCTAGCTGGAGCCTCGCGTTGAGCGACCAATCGATGTTGAGTTTGACCCCTTCGGTCTCCGTTCTTCCGTCCGGGGCGAGCACCTTGCCCGTGATGTGGGCGCCGAGGGCTGGACGCAGGGTGACCTCATTCGCCACGTCAACCTGGGCCAGGTGCTTGGGCGTATTGGAGTACACGTAAGAGCCGCCAACGACGATCCAAGCCTCGGTGGTCTCCGGTGGGAGTGCCAGTCGCGCGCGGCCGTCCGGTGCCACGGTTGCGGCCGCGATCACCCCCTTCACACGGCGCGCATCACGGCCACTGCGGATGGCGGCGAAAGGGCCATCGTCGCCAAAGCCCTTGGCGGCTGTCATGGGGCCAGAGAGCGCAAGCACGTAGGCCTGTTCGTCGATTGGCGTTCCCTCAGGGGCGATCATGGTCGCGTCGACCCAGAGCGTTTCGGATTCATCCCAGACCGCGAGAGGGGCTTCGCTTTCAGCGACCTCCTCGTCGGCCTCGACCGAGTTGCGCGTGGGGCCGTCCTCTGCCGCTGGGGCGTCCAACTCAGCGAGGTCCATATCCGGCGCCTCATCGGGTCCCGAGGGAACACCGGAGTCGGTCTCGACGTTGGCCGTGTCGGGGTCAGTGGTATCGATTTCCCCGCCAGTACCCTTAAGTGCGTACCAGACGGAGAAGAGCCCTAGAGCTGCTATCGCAGCGACGAGGAGGAGCTTGGATTTCATGGGAGAGAGAAGCAGCAGGGGAAGGGGTCGTCCGAGCGTACGCGCCTTGACGCAGGGAATTCACGGCCGGATCAATGTTGTCGCCGAGGGTCGTGGGCGGACCCTTGGGATCCCTGCTGAGGGGCCAGCGGGGAGAACCAGCGGGGATACGTGCCCAGGGGCGGTCCCTGGTATGTGGGGGGATGGACCCTCAGCGTTCACCGAGTCTCGATTCGCCGTGGATTCCGCGGATTTGGCGGCTCGCCCTCGGGCTACCGTGGGCACCAGCGATGGAGATTCGGATTTTTGAGCGGGGGGACTTTCCGGAGTACCGGTCCTGGTACCAGGACGAGGTTCTGAGCGGGGCCCTCGGGCCCATGGACGACGAGTGGCTCGAGGCGGTCCTCGCCGAGTCGCCCCCGGCGCAGTATTCGTGTTGGGTGGATGGGGAGCTGGGAGCGGTGGTGGGCATTGCCCGCGGGGGGGCGCAGGACGCCAGGTGGGTGGTCACGGATGTCGCTGTCCGCCCTGACTTGCGTGGTCGGGGACTGGGACGCCTCGCCTTGGAAGGCATTTTTCGCATCGAGGGCGCTGAGCGGCGTGAGTGGGTGGCCTTCGTGCAGGCCCAGAATCAGGGGGCAAACCAATTTTTCACAACTCTCGGTTGGCGCCGAAGTGGCCCCGACGAATCCGGGCTGTGGGTCTTTGAGCGGCCAAAAGACCGTTCGTCGAGCGGCAGTTGAGGCCGTTTGCGCGGCCTTCTAGCGGCTCCCAGTAAGGGCCTGCCCATCGCCGGCTGGGGCCCTACCGCTATGCTCGCGATGGCTCCAGTTCGCTTCCCCATCTGGAGCTCGCAAGCCCCACATCGTTCCCATGAAGATCAACCCCTCGCGCTTGAGAACGGCCCTGAGAAGGTCCTTCGGAAGCTTGGCCCTTGTGGCTGGGCTCCTCCTGACCCCGCCGACCCCACTGAACCAGGGGTCGTTGATGGTGTACGACTTCGATCTCGGCCCGGTTCCCGCCAGCAACGTCGACTACGCCAAGTCCCTGGGGTTCGATGGCCTGGTGACGCGCTGCAGCCGTGCCTCCGATATCCCCAAGCTCGCTGACTACGCGGCTTACGTCGCGACGGTCGATGACTTCGAGGTTCTCGCCTACGTCAATTACGACTTCAATCACCCTGAGAGCCCCCAGGTCTGGCAGGACGCGCTGCCCATCCTCGCGGGCCTCGATGCGCCGCTCTGGGTGATCGTGAAGAACGCGCCGTCCATGGCCGACGTGGACAGTCTTCTCTTGGACATGGCCCGCGCGTCCGAGCTCTTCAACGTGCCCATGGTCCTCTACCCGCACTTTGATACGGACATTGAAGATGCGGATCAGGCCGCGATGCGGATGGCCCGGGTAGGGCATTCCAACATCAGCCTATCGCTGCATACCTGCCACGAAATCCGGGCCGGGAACCAGTACAGCCTCAAGTCCGTGGCCACCCAGCACTCGCATCACTCGTCCATCGTGACCATCGCGGGTGCGGATGCCAACGCCTACGCAGGGCCGCCACAGCCGGGTCCCCATTTCTGGGACGACGCGATCAAGCCGCTCGACAGTGGCAAGTTCAACCTGTTGCCCTTCTTGCGCGGCCTCAATGGCGTTGGCTACAGCGGGATCGTCGTCCTCCAAACCTACGGGCTCGGGACCAACCCTGGGCACCTGCAGCGTTCGCTCAAGGGGTACGAGAAGTACCAGGCCGGCCTCTAGCAGGCCGTTGAACAATTCAACTATCCAGAAAACCGCCCCTCGAACGCCTC
>CAJXRJ010000375.1 GCA_913058555.1 uncultured bacterium | reverse complement strand
TACACACTGCATATCGTCGGCAGCGTCAGATGTGTATAAGAGACAGGTTGACGATCTACGGGGGCAAGCTGACGGGGTATCGGCACACCGGGGAGGAGGTGCTGGATGAGATCGTCTCGGGGCTCCGCGAAGGGGTGGAGCGCCGGGGAGAGACGGCGCTCATTCGCATTGGCGGCCCATCTACCTGACGAGTTCATCCGCGTCAGTGGATGAGCTTGAACGGAAAGCAGTCGCTGCCGACGAAGTCGTTCTGGGAACGACTTGGTCAGCAGCGACTGCTTTCCTTCCAAGATCAATCGCTGACGCGAACGAACTGGCGGACGAAGAGAGGGCCGCGGCTGGGTTGCCAGCTGGCCGCCTGCGGCGACGCCCCGATCGGCGTCCGGGGAATTCTAATCCCCCGTGATCAGCCTAGACCTCTGCGGGCCGGATGGTGACGTCGCAGTTGATGACCAGCTGGCAACCCAGCCGTGCACCTTCTTCGTCCGTGGCCATCTCAACCGTCTCCGCCTCTTCATCATCCCGGGGCGCAAGCGCCTCGCCTCCCTCCACGATCACACACGCGCAAGTACCGCAGCTTCCGACCGTGCACCCGAAGTCGTGGGGCAGGTCGTTCTCCTGGCAGAAATCAAGAAAGCGGGTCCCGTCGGGAACCTCGTAGGTCTCACCGGTCGCGGTGAAAGTCAGCTTGGGCATCGCTATGAATGTGCGTGAAGGGTGGGGATGAGTCAGCGCAGGCGGGATCCCGCCTGCTGGGCGGTATCATGGCCCGACGCCCTGCCAGCGCAAACCCCCATGCTGCTTTCCCCTCCGCCGCCGCCCTCCGAATTCGCCGGGGAGCCCAACCGCGAGCCCCTCGAATCCCCCGGGACCGACACGCTCCTCTGGCTCGTCCGCCATGGGCGCGTGACCGCCCCCACCACGGCCTATGGGGACGAGGACGTCCCCCTGTCCGAGGAGGGCCTGGGGCAAACGGCCCTGGCCTCGGAGGCCCTCGCAAATCAGGCACGTCCGAACCGCATCGTGGCGTCGCCCCTCATCCGCGCCCGCACGCTGGGCGAGCAACTGGCGGAGCGAACGGGGCTCCCCCTCCGACTGGACCCGCGGTTGAAGGAGCTGCATCGCGGCGATTGGCAGGGCATCGAGCGGACGGAATACCAGGCCCGATGGCGCGCCGATCGAGAGGCCTACTGGCAGGACCCCCTCCACTGGAAGGGCCACGGCGGAGAGTCCGAAGCGGAGGTGGTGGCACGGGCTTGGGCCGCCCTCTCAGACGCCCTGAACGGCTTCCAAGCGGCAGGGACCGGACCCACAGGATGCGTCGTGATCGCTGCCCACCGCCAGGTGATCCGCGCTCTCACCGCGGCCGCCATGGGGATTCCTCCGGGCCGAAGCCACTCCATGCGGCTCGAACCCGCCCACGGGATCTTGCTGCAGGCTTCGCCGGGCGCGTGGACCCTTCTGCGTACCAACATATTCCCTCCCGGAGCGAAGCACGCCACCGAGCCTGTGGACGGTCCGCCCAAGGACGTGATCGTTCGCTGAGCGGGCGCAGCGGGCTGCCGCTGCCCGTCGAAAACTTCGGATCAGGCCGGGACTTCGATCAGGCAGGGACTTCGTCAGGCCGGAGCGGCGAGGAGCCGATAGAGGCTCGCATACGCCCGCAGAACCGCCACTTCCCCGTCTCGGCCGCCCGCCATCACGCGGATCTTCTCCCGTGGGGCCCCCGATGCCTGGGCGGTCGCCGCGTCCGCTGCCGAGCGCACCACGATGCGTCGCACGGACCGAAGCGCTTCGGCATAGACCGGGTCCACGGCGCTTGCGGGCTTCTCGCTTTCCGATGCGGTGGAGGCTTGCGGTCCGGAGCTCTGCTCGGTGCTTCCTGACTCGGTGTCCGGCGCGGCGACGCGTCCCCCTTGGGGTGCGAGGGCCGCCCGCAGTCCATCGAGGCGCTGCATGGTCAAAATGACCGGTACGTCGGCCGCTTGCAGGGCGAGGAGCAATCCAGGACCAAAAGGCTCGAGCTCCAAAACGTGGACAAGCCGCGGCTTGTGCTCACGAACCCAGTCGAGGACAAGGCCCTCAAGCCGTGCTCGGTCGATATCGCTGAAGGCAAACGCACGGCCCCCTGTGAGGACCCGCCGAACGCGGAATCGTGCCCCGGAGGCCGGGACATTCCACTGGTCACGGTGGCTGAGCCGATGGCCGCGCCCCATCAGGTCGAGGGCAAAAACTTCCACCGCCTCCCCTGCCGAGGCGGTCATCGCCCCCGCATGGCGCCAGAGCGCAGCCCCCCGTGACGAGCGCTCCAGGGCCCATTCGGGGCCGATGATCCCAATGGGATCGTGGGCCGCCGCCGTGGGCGTGGGCGTCTGCACGTCCCCGGGCGAGGATCCTGGCGCGGATCCCTCCGAAGCGGGCGTATCGGTCGATGCTGTGCTGGAGGGGACAGTGCTCAATGGTCTTTGCGGGGACCGCCAGGGGGCACCTGGAGGCCAACAATCTTCTCCGCGTTGGTCGTATCGGCAGATCCGCCACCAAAGTGAATAGCTGTCCGCTCTGCAAGGACGAGGGTTTTCCAGCGATCGAGTACCGCCCTCTTCCCGGCGACGCCCGGCTTCGCGTCCAGGTCCCTCCCCCTGGGGACCCAATACTCCCAATACCCGGTGTTTGGGCCCCCTTCCACGGCCCCTGGGCCAAGGGACAGGCCGATCCCCGGGCCCGCACCGGAGGAGTAGCGCGCAAAGAGCCCCTTACGGTCGATGATGGCATCCCCCGGGATGACCGTGGATGTCGCGAAGACGCGGGACCGCACCTCTTTGCGACGATCCTTGAGAACCGGCACCTGGGAGACCCCGTGTAGGCCCCCGGGGCCTCGGAGCCCCAGGAGCTCCACCAAGGTGGGCATCAGGTCGATGGAGCTGGCCATCGATGCCGTGCGACCGAAGCCGACACCACTTCCCGTGGAACCATCCGGAGACGTTAGTCCGAGGGACTCCGCCAGCCGCTTGGATGGCTTGATGATGAGGGGCACGTGGAGATCCTCATCCGTCGCAAGGCCCGCGCGCAGGTACATCCCGTTCTCGCCGAGCCCGGTCCCAAAGCTGCCGACGATCACGACGGTCATGAGCTCGTCGCGCTTGTACTCCCCCGCGTACCCGAGCAACCGCTCGAGGCTCAGGTCGATCGCACGAATGCCTCGGTCGTACCGCAGCTCGTACTGTGCCAGGGACAGGGGCTCGCCCGTTCCAGCCCGTGACGGGGGTAGCGTGTGGAGCAAAGGCTCGGAGTAGCCCAGGGGCGGCACGCGGTCGAGCTCGGGGCGCGGTGTCCAGTGTTTCGTCCGGGGTTCGATATCCGGGAAAGCGAGCGTGTCTTCGCCCTCCACCCACACACGCTCAAGATCGTTCATGTGGACGTAGGCGAACCAATTGTCGCTGATCGATTGGTCGTTCAACCACTTCACAAAACGCCTGCCCACGCCGAAGACACCGATCTCTCTTTCGGTGTTGCCCGGTTCCCCGCCGAATTCGATGAACTCGCGAAAGCCGCGGTCGAAACCACGAAGTTCGGCGATCATCGGGTCATCGACGAAGGCGGCGGTGTGCCAACCGGCCCCAAGGAACGGCTGGCTGATCAGCGTGAGTTCGTCGGGCAAAAACCAAGCAGTGCTGTCGGACGTTGCCGCACTTTCAAGCGCGCCGGAACTCGCCCCGAAGGCAGGCGGCGCCTGCGCGATCGAAGGGTCGCAGCCGGAGAGAATGGCGACGTGCGCACCTAGCTGCGAAGACGTCGGGGACCACGCGTTCTCGAAGACGATCGACTTCTGGGCGAAGCGCAGGAGGAATGGGGTCGTGTTCCGGTCGTAGCCGCTCAGGGACGTGTGGTCCCATCGCAATCCATCCACAACGATGAGCAGCACCCCCTCCCCGGTGACCACCGACTTCCCGTCGGCCACGGCCCGAAGGGAATCGGGATCCGGCCCGCAGGAGGTCAGGCCGACCGCCCCCACCCAGAGAGCCAGCGCCGAGAGGGAGCGGGCCGAAACGGATCGGGCCAAGGCGGAAGCGGCCGAGGCGACCCCGGCCGTCACCGGGGCGATCCGGGTGGAGCATCGGGCGAGATGGGTACGTGGCATCCCTGGATTGTAGGGTGACACGATTGCCGAGCGGTCCCTACCAATCCAGACGCTTGAGCTTCTCGCTCTGGACCCAGCGCCCCTCGCCATCGACGTCCACCTTGGACCACCCGGGCAGCTCATCGATCACCGCGACCTTGTCCCCGGGGTCGAGCGTGCCCACTTTCCCGCCGCCAAAATCTGGCATGGGATAGAGCGCCGTGGTCCCGGGCTCGATGACCATGTGCATCGATTCGGCGCCGTTGGCCAGGTGCCAAACGAGGGGTCCGAAGAAGAACGGCTGCAGGATCAGGCTCATCCAAATGGCCTTGCGGAACGTCCGTCCCCGGAGCGCCTCCAGGAGACAGGCAAGCGCAAAGAGCAGTGCGCCCCCCACGGCCAACCACTCCACCTCAGCCCGTGTGAAGCGCGACGCAAAGCTCGCGCCAGCGGCGGTCATCCCGTCGCCGTGGGCCGGCCCGAGACCGGCATCGGCCCTCGCCAGCTCGCGGTTGTGGTGGGCCTGCGTCATGCGTGGCTGCAGCCGCAGGGCCGATTCGTACCAGCTCGCCGCCGCCAGGGGATCCTCGCTCGCCTGGGCGGCGACGCCCAGGTTGTAGGCGAGGCGCGCCCGCTCAGCGTTCGACCCTTCACCGGACTCGAGCGCGGCGGTCCAAAGCTCCATCGCGCCCTTGGTTTCACCCGCCCGAAAGAGGACCGCCCCTGAGTCGGCACCCTCCTCCGCCGGCGCAGCCTTGCGATTCCCCTGCACGGGGTGCGCGGCGGCGCTGGGTCCAAGCAAGACCATCGCCGCCAAGACGGCGACGGTGGTGACGGTCCGGCGCGCCCGACGGAAAGCGTCGACGCCCATGGGTCCGCTGGTCTGTGTCATGGTCTCCATCAGAGTCCCTCTTGCACGGCGCGTTTCGCAAACTCGAGAATGGCGTCCGCGCTGGCTGTCGATTCCGCGCCGCGCACGTCGGAGCGGCCAAAGACGGGACGATCAAGGCCGTCCCGCAGCTTCGCCAGTTCACCGTCGAGGGCCGCCGCGTTCGCGCGGGTCCCTGCGAGGCTGGAGCGGCCGATCCAAGCCTCGGGGGCCTGACCCGTGCGAGCTGCCAAGAATCCCTCGAGGGCCGCGGCCCTCGAGGACTCGCTGGAGGCTTTCGAAAGCTCGCGGCGTAGGGCGCCGAGAGCCCCTCGCTTGCGCCGCGCCGCCGCGCTATCGGGATCCCCGTGGCGCCGCACCGCCCGGCGCAAGACAACCCAGCCCACACCGGCCCCCATCAGGCAGAGAAGCCCAGCCCAGGGCCCCGGGCCACGGGAGAAGAGGCCCGTGCCGGCACCGGAGGCGGCGCCCGAAACCGGGCGAGACACGATGTCGAGGGGCGCGAGGACCTCGACCTCTTCGGGCCCGGGGTCCTCCATTCCTTCAAAGGGGTCGTCCCCCGACTCCGAGGCGGTGACGCGGATCTTCACGGGCTCGGTGGCCACCGTCCCGTAGGTCTCCGTCTCGACGTTGAAGACGGAGAGCGGCACGGAAGGAACCTCGGACACGTCCGCCCCCATGGGCACGAGCTCGTAGGTAATCACACGCAGGAATGGCTCCTTCTCGTCGGTCACGCCGAGCACACGGAAGCGCTCGAAACCGGGCACACGCTCAAGGTTCGGGGGATCGAAGAACTCGAGGTTGCCGGCGCCGGAGTAGCTGAGCTCAAAGGAGATCGTGTCGCCTGCGTCGATGTCGCGTCGCGGCACATCCCGATCCACGCGAATGTCGCCAATGGCGCCGGTCCAATCCAACGGCCGGCCCGCCTCGGGCACGGGAACGACTTCGATCTCGAAGTCGGGCACGACCTGGTAGAAGGTCCGCCTCGCGCGTCCGCTCCCCCGGGTCACCTCCATGACCGTGCGTGAGAACGTGACCTTCCCCGGGCGCGTGGCCACGAATCGACGCTGGAGCCGATAGAGCTGGAACTTGTCCCCGTCGCGGTCCCGCCGGCCGAGGTCCTGCACGAGCAATTCGGCCTGGCCCCCGCGATCGATCGGGAACTCGCGCTCATCGCCGCGCAGCTGGGGTTCGAGCTGGATGACACCATCCTGGCGGCCCCACCAAGGCACCTGGAGCATCACACCGCCGACGTTGAGGCTCGACGCCCAACCGAGGGTCATGTCCACGGTGTAGGGCTCGCCCTCATAGACGCGCTTCGGAAGGGGCTTGAAGTCGAGGGCGATGACGCGGCTGCCTTCGATGTCTTTCAACACGCGCAGGGTCATCGGCTTGAGCGGCGCGGTCACCTTGCGGCCGCCGATCTCCATCTCAAGGGGCGGGATGACGTAGTCCCCCACGCCCGAAGGCGTGATCGGCACGACGTACGTGTGCGTGAAGGAGCTGACCATGCGGCCGCGCGAGTCCGATTCGAATCGACTGGACTCGCTCGGCCGCTCACTCAACCGGCCCATGGTGAGGCCCTCCACCGGACTGATCTGGACGCCGGTCACACGTCCAGGCGCCCGGCCCGACGAGCTCACGCGGAGCACGATGCCAAGACGTTCGCCAAGCTTCACGTAGCCGCTGCTCAGGGACACGTCAACCGTCTCCTGGGCAGCTGCGGCGGGCGCCGCCCCCACCAGGAACGCGGCGCAAAGGAGCGGCATCCACATCAGGATCGCCGCCCAACGGGTTCTCTGCATATGCATCATCACCAGTCCCTTTGCGTTTCCGTCTTGCGCTTCTGGATGAGCTGGCGCCGCCGCTCCTCACCCTCTTCCCGGTCTTGCTTCGCTTGCTCCAGGAAGCGCGCGAGCTCCTCCTCGGTCAGGTTCTTCTCCTCGATCGGATTTTCGCTCTGCTGCTCTTCCTGCGACTGAGACTCTTGTTCCTCCGGCGGAGCCTCGGACTCCTCTTCCTTCGGATCGCTCTCCGGCTCTTCGTCGCCGGGTTCGCCGTTCTCGGGCTCGCCGTCCTTCGGCTCCTGGTCCTTGTTCGACTCGTCGTCCTTGGACTCGCCGTCGCCGTCCTGCTTGTCCTGATTCTCTTGGTCCTGGTTCTCCTCGCGCTGCTGCTCGATCTCATCGAGTTCGCGCAGCCTGCGCGTGCAGAGTTCCAAGTGGGCCCGCGTGGTGGCGAGGCTCTCGGACTTGGGGTCCTCCCCTTCGAGGTGGAACTGCAGGCGTTCGATCAGGGGCTTCCGAGCCATGCGATAGCGCGTTCTGGCTGCCTTGATCGGGTCCTCCTTCTCCTCCTCTTCGTCTGCGCCCTGGGCGGGGGGAGCCTGT
>CAJXRJ010000374.1 GCA_913058555.1 uncultured bacterium | reverse complement strand
ACAAGTACATGAAGGCTGTCCGCAAGGACATTGCGGCTCAGCAACTGCCGTACTACCCGCTCGAGACCTGCGTCGTGACGGGTGAGCCGTTGGTCGAAGACGACAAAGACATTGCGGTGGACGTGGTGATTGGCAACCGCCTCTTCCGGGTCTGCTGCAAGTCGTGCATCAAGGACCTGCACAAGGAGCCGGGCAAGTACCTCGTGAAACTAGATGCTGCCGTCATCAAGGCGCAAGCAGAGCGCTACCCGCTCACGACTTGCCTTGTTCAAGGCAAGAGCAAGCTCGGCTCGATGGGCGAACCCGTACAGCGCGTCGTAGGTAACCGCCTCGTGAGATTCTGCTGTAAGGGCTGTGAGCCTGCGTTCGACAAGGATCCCGCGAAATTCATCGCTGTCCTTGATGCTGCGTGGGCGGAGCGCCACAACGAGGACAGCCTCAAGGGGAAGGGCAAGACGTCCGAGCCTAAGCACGGAGAGAAGGGCCATGGAGAAGGAGGGGGGCGCTAGGCGCTGGCGCAGACGGAACTGTCCTCAACGCGAACATTCATCAGCCCCGGTTTTTGCCTGCCGCGGACTCCCGCTCGGACTGCGGCCACGATGTTGCGCCGCAGCACCATGCGCACGCGGCGGCTGGGGCGCTGATCAGGTGCAGGTGGACCCAAAAATGACAGCATCCGCGAAGGCGACCCGCTTGGGCGAGCCGCACGCGGATACTGCATTTGAGCTTCGCTACCCTCATATCGCTCGTATACGGCGAGGTCACCGCCGCCACGCTCGAGGCACGGGTGGCCGTTGGGGTTGATGGCGTCATCGGTCAGCTTGACCTTGGCTTCATGGTGGCGCGCCTTTTCGGCTCGACATATCCGGCGAGAGAGCACGCCCCTGATTTTTCGGTACCTGGGGGTGCTTTCGCTCGGGAGCACTTGCAGCGCCATCTTGTTGCGCCTAGCATCTTTCCCGGTACCCCCGGGGGGGTACCGGGGATCCCAACACCGGACGAACACGTGCTGACAGAAGAAGAAAAGATGCGGCTGATTGCGCGCCTGAAGAAGAGCGAAGGCCAAGTGCGCGGCGTCATGCGTATGGTTGAGGACGACAAGTACTGTGTGGATGTCATGAATCAGGTCGCAGCCATCCAAGGTGCTCTTGCTGAGGTGTCCAAGCACCTCCTTACCAGGCACCTCGACACTTGCGTCCGCAGCGCCATGGAGTCGGGGAAGCCGAAGGACAGGACGCGCGTTCTCAGTGAGTTGCAGGACCTGTTCGCTCGATACGGGCGCATTGAGAAGCCGAGGGCGAAGTAGCGTGGGCCCTTTGAACAACACCAACGCGTCACACGATCCCGTTTGCGGGATGAGTGTCCTTATTGATGCTGCTGCAGCTTCCTTGGAGTACGAAGGGGCCCAGTTCCACTTCTGTTCCGTGGGCTGCCACGATCGATTCGTCGCTTCGCCCTCTTCGTTTCTCTGGCCTTGGGAAGAACCGGGGGTCGTGGGGGCCCGCAAGGCTCCGATGGTACCGGCGCATCCCGGTACGGATCCCGTTTGCGGAATGCAGGTCGATGCAGATGCCGCGGCTGCCAGAGCGGAGCACGGGGGTCGCGAGTACCTGTTCTGCTCGCTTAAGTGCCATCACAAATTCACGGCATCGCCGTCCGAGTTCCTCGGGGACAAAACGAAGAAGCCTGGGACGGCGTCACGCGGAGTCTACACCTGTCCAATGCACCCCGAGGTGAAGCAGCAAGGAGCAGGGACATGTCCCATCTGCGGCATGGCGCTGGAGCCGGAGTCCGCTACGGAGGCGCCGGACGACTCGGAGCTTCGTGATATGACGAAGCGCTTCTTCTTAGCAGCAGCCCTGACCATCCCTATTGTCGTGCTCGCGATGGGTGACATGGTGCTTCCGGGAACTCCTGTTCAGGACCTTCTCGGTGCGCGCCTGGGCCGGTTCCTAGAGTTCGCGCTTACTACGCTTGTCGTTCTCTTTGCGGGCTGGCCGCTGATGGTGCGTGGAGCAGAGTCGATTCGGCGGCGGGTGCCCAACATGTTCACCCTCATCGCCATCGGCGTTGGGGTTGCGTACTTTCACAGCACACTCGCGGTGTTCGTTCCGCAGTTGTTTCCCGACGCTTTCCGCAACAGCACAGGCAGCATCGGGCTTTATTTCGAGGCGGCGGCCGTCATCATCACCCTCGTGCTCCTGGGCCAGGTCATGGAGCTGCGCGCTCGCTCCAGGACAGGCAGCGCTATTCGTGCCTTGCTCGACCTTGCCCCTAAAACCGCACGCCTGGTCGATGGGAACGGTGAGCGTGACGTAGCGCTCGAGACGGTTCAGGTAGGGGACCGGCTTCGTGTGCGCCCAGGCGAGAAAGTGCCCATCGATGGTCGGGTGATCGAGGGTAAGAGCCACGTCGATGAGTCGATGGTTTCCGGTGAGCCCGTGCCCCTCGAGAAACATGAGGGCGCCGCGGTTATAGGCGGCACGATCAACGGGACCGGGTCAATCCTCATCGAGGCAACAGGGGTGGGGGAGGATACGCTGCTTGCGCGCATCGTGCAGATGGTGGCGAGTGCCCAGCGCAGCCGGGCTCCCGTTCAAAACCTCGTTGACCGCATCTCGGCGGTGTTCGTGCCGGCAGTCGTCGCGGTGGCAATCGCCGCCTTCATCGCATGGAGCTTGCTCGGTCCATCGCCAGCGCTCGCGTACGCCCTACTTGCCTTTGTTTCCGTCCTTATCATTGCATGTCCCTGCGCCCTCGGGATGGCAACTCCGATGTCCATCATGGTGGCTACGGGCAAGGCCGCGCAAACGGGCGTGCTCTTCCGCAACGCCGAGGCCATCCAGGGCCTTCGTGACGTAGACACGCTGGTCGTCGACAAAACGGGAACGCTCACCCTTGGTGCGCCAAAGTTCGACCGCGTCGTCACCATAGGTGACGCTGATGCTGACGTCGTGCTTGCCCAAGCCGCAGGGCTTGAGCGCGGGAGCGAACACCCCCTCGCGCGGGCGATCATCGAGGGGGCGCGGCTTCGAGGGGTGGAACCAAGATCTATCGAGGACTTTGATTCCGTGACGGGCAAAGGAGTCCGTGGTGTCGCCGATGGACTTCGCGTTGCGCTTGGCAACGCTGCCTTGATGGAAGAGGAAGGGGCTTCTCTTGTAGCTGTTGCCGAGGAGGCTGACCAGCTACGTGACTCCGGGGCCACGGTGATGTACCTCGCCGTCGATGGTGTGCTCGCCGGCGCGCTCTCCGTGGCCGACCCCATCAAGGACTCGACGCCCAGCGCGCTAGCTCAGCTCAAGCAGAGTGGACTTCACGTCATCATGTTGACCGGCGACAATGAGCGCACAGCGCTCGCTGTCGCCAAGGCGCTTGGTATCGACGAGGTGGTCGCTGATGCTCTGCCCGAGGGTAAGCTCAAGTTTGTCGAGAAACTCCAATCCGAGGGGCGCAAGGTGGCGATGGCGGGGGATGGGGTGAACGATGCGCCAGCGCTTGCGCAGGCGGACGTTGGCATCGCCATGGGCACCGGAACTGACATCGCAATGGAAAGCGCTGACGTGACCCTCGTCCGTGGGAACCTAACGGCCATCGTGAGTGCACGGCATCTCAGCCAGCTCACGATGCGCAACATCAAGCAGAACCTTGTGTTCGCCTTCGGCTACAACGCAGCAGGTGTTCCCCTTGCTGCAGGCATCTTGTACCCGCTCACCGGATGGCTTCTCAATCCGATGGTGGCAGCCGCAGCGATGAGCTTGAGCTCCGTTTCGGTAATCCTCAACGCGGTCCGGCTTCGATCTGTCCATCTGAAGGGATAGGACGCGCCATTGACCTGGGGGGTGGACGCGTAGGGGGCCGCTGCACCGCCCGAGGTTTGCCCTCCCGCCGGCGATGCTCCGTTGCGGTTCACTCTCTGGACGATGGCCGGCGAAGGGTGACTTCGAAGGCGCCCCCGCGTGGTATCTGCCTCACATTGGAGACTCCGCAGGAGCGGCCAGGGTCGCCCCTCAGCCAAGTCTGGACGGCTGGACCGAGCTTGGCCCGGCCTCCGTGGCTCCCGAAGCCCTTTCCTGTGATGATGAGGATCGGTGAGATCCCGCCTGCGCGGCATCTCGTGAGTTCCTGGGCCAGGCGCCTATGGGCGGCCTCGACGGTGCATCCGTGCAGATCCACCTCATGGGCGTGGCCTGAGTCCCGCCTTGGCGTGCGAGGCCCCCCTTGGGCGCTCCCATAGGGGGAGCCTCCAAGGTCCTCGGTGTCCGAGTGCTCGAATCTCTGACGACTTCTTTTTCGACGGGATGCCATAGGGGGGGAGTTTCCAGTTCAATATCGGCTCAACAGCGTTTATCCCCATACCGCCATGACCCGCAACATTCTCATCGTCTCAATTCTCGTCGCCCCTTTCCTCGGCTCCTGCAAGTCGACCAACAGCGATCCGGCCGAGCCGCTGGACGCGATGGTGAGCACCGAGGAGGTCGAGGAGACCCTCGACCCGAACGACCCCAACGTGATGGTCTGCCCGGTCACCGGGGCCATGGAGCGCATTGATCCGGACGCCGACGCCGGCGATTCTCCCCACTGATAGGGCCCTCTGATCGGCCCTTGGCGCTGAAGCGTGGGGCTTTAGGAGGAAAGCGCCGCGGCGATGCATGCCACGTCGACGATGTCGTCGGACGTGCAGCCGCGGGATAGATCCATGAAAGGCCTTTCGAGGCCTTGCACGAGGGGACCCAGAGCCGTCGCACCCGCGAGGCGCTGGGTCAGTTTGTAGGCGATGTTGCCGGCGTCGAGGTCGGGGAAGATCAGGACGTTGGCCATACCGCCCAGGGGCGAGCGTGGGGCCTTGCGCTCGGCCACCGCGGGCACGATGGCTGCGTCGACCTGGAGTTCGCCGTCGAAGGTGAGGCCGGGGGCGCGCTCCTTGAGGATTGCCGCGGCGGATCGGACTTTGTCCACGTCGGGGTGATCAGCCGAGCCCTTCGTGGAGAAGGACAGCAGCGCCACCTTCGGCGTCACGCCCACCAGGCGCCGGTGGCTGTCCGCCGTGGAGATCGCGATGTCGGCGAGCTGCTCAGCCGTCGGGTTGGGGACGACGCCGCAGTCGCCGTAGGTCATGACGCGGTCCGCCATGACCATCAGGAAACACGAGGACAGGGTCTTCATGCCGCGGGCGAGCCCGATGACCTGGAGGCCGGCCCGCAGGACGTCGGCGGTGGCGGCTTCGGATCCTGCGACCCCGCCGGCCACGTCTTCGCTCGCCACGAGGGCGGCCCCGAAGAACAGGGGGTTGAGCATGCGCTCCTTCGCCTGGTCGAGGGTCATGCCCTTGGCCTTGCGGCGCTCGTGGAGCGCGGCGGCGAACGGGCCCAGGCGCTCGTCCCGCGAGGGGTCGATCACCTCGACGCCGGAGGGCACCGTGCCCATGCCCTTCGCTCGGATCAGAACCGGACGCACGAGGCCTTCCCCATGGAGCCGCGTCGCGGCGCGTACGACGCGCTCGTCCCCCGCCTCGGGCAGGACGATGCGTGCGCCGCTTCGGCGCGCCCGTTCCTTGATCTCGTCGAGGACGCTCACAGTCGCGAGCTCTTGACGCTTGTGAGGACGTCGTCCGGGACGTCGAGCTGGAGACGCAGGAGCGCGAGGCCGTGGGTCTTGCCCTGGGCGTCGGTCTTGAGTGACGCGGAGCCGCCGCCCCCGAGGCTGTCCTCGAGGAGGAAGTTCAGCACGCGCATGTTGTCGGCCTCGAAGCGCTCGACGTCGCCGTGGTTGATGCCCTGGAAGTGGGCCTTGACGACCTCGGCCGTGAGGGCCTCCTTCAGGAATTGGTAGGCGGCGTCGGAGTGGGCGATGACACCCACGTTGGAGCCTTCGCCCTTGTCGCCGGAGCGTGCCGACGCGATCTCTTTCAGTTCGACGGTAGTCATGGAATCGGAGGGGCCATGGGGTGGACCCAAGAGGAGTGTCGGGTCAGGAGAACGTGCGGACCGAGGTCTTGACCTTGTCCTTGGAGAGCAGCGCCGGCCAGTAGCCGATGATCTCAGCGGCCTTGGGGCGTCCGCCGGCGAAGCCAGTGATGCCCGGGGGGCCGCTCGTGACGAGGGGCACCAGCTCGGAGCCGAAGCGGGCGACCTTCTTCTTGTCGGGGCCCTTCACGCCGAGGCGCAGGATGACTTCGGACGGCTCGGTGGAGCCGGGGACGGGGATGCCCTCGTGGCAGACATTGGCGCCCACGAATTCGATGAGCTTCTCGTCGTCCGAGTAGTCGAAGCCGTCGTACGAGAGGCGTTGCCAGACGATCTCGGCGGCCAGTTTGGCTTTGGGGAGCGCGTCGGGGCCTGAGATGGTGAGCTGGCCCACGGACTTCCAGCCGTCCTGGTAGCTCATCGAGACCTTGTAGGTGGGCGTCGCAGGCGTGCCCTTGACACCCTTGATCGTCACGCGATCGTGACCCTCGTCGACGATGTCGAAGGACGTGAAGTCCGCGATGACGTCGGGGGTGATGTAGTTCGCGGGGTCGCCCATCTCGTAGGAGAGCTGGTGAACCACGGTGTCACGGGTGACGGCGCCGCCTGTGCCTTCATGCTTGGTGACGGTGAAGGTCCCGTCGGGGCGGGCTTCGATGACCGGGTAACCGACCATCGCCATGTTGGGGATGTTCTGCCAGTCGGTGTAGTTGCCCCCCGTGCACTGGGCTCCGCACTCAACGATGTGGCCGGCGACGGTGCCGGCGGCGAGCTTGTCGTAATCCTCGCGGCCCCAGCCGAACTCGTGGATCAGCGGGCCGATCACAAGACCGGGGTCCGTGCCGCGGCCGGTGATGACGATCTGTGCGCCTTGGTCGAGGGCTTCGGCGATGGGGAAAGCGCCGAGGTAGATGTTCGCGCTCGAAACACGATCGCGCACTGCCTCGAGGGGCTCCTGCGTGTCCATGTTCTCGAACCGCTCGCCGCTCGCCATCAGGTCGTCGAGGTCGCCGAGGATGTCGTCGCCTTCGACGACCGCGACTTTGATGCCCTCAAGGCCGTGCTTCTTGATGACCTCGAGGATCGCGTCCTTGCAGGCGTGGGGATTGACGCCGCCGGCGTTCGCCACGATCTTGACGCCCTTCTCCACGGCCTTCGGGAGGATCCGATCGACCATCGTGACGAAGTCCGTCGCATACCCCTTGGACGGGTCGCGATCCTTGAGCTTCTGCATGATGCTCATGGTGACTTCCGCGAGGTAGTCGAGGGTCAGGTAGTCCAGGGGGCCTTCCTCGATGAGGCGCACGGGCCCGAGGATCGAGTCTCCCCAGAATCCCTGTCCGTTGGCGATCAGGACCTTGTCCTTCATGGTCTTGGCTGTCATGGCTGGTGGCGCTCGCGGTTCGGGGCCGAATGGAAGCGGTGTGGTGGCGGGCGGGCTCGGGAGAGTGCTCGCGTGGTGTCCCGGG